>CANQGA010000065.1 GCA_947600145.1 uncultured Lachnospiraceae bacterium
CTGTTCCCGTCAGCGCGTTTTCTTATCATTAACGATTATATGCGCGGCGGGCGGGTTTGTCAAGGAGTTTCCGCAAAAGCGAGTTCTGTCATTTAAATTCCAATTCGTTTTTTTCACGCCACTCTTCAAAAATCTGAACATAGATATCCCCGCAGGCATCTGTAAAATCGTCAAACAGTTCCAATTCCCGCAGCTTTTCGAGATAAGCATCTATATATTCATCCCGCCTCAATATATCAAATAATTGTTTCCGTATTGTCTTATCTTCTACAAACTCTCTCACATAAAACCGCATAATATCCTTATGATCAATCTCCTCATAGGTTGGGAGCATGATATCATTCGCATTTTTACAAGGAACAAACTTGCTCTCTTTTAATTTCCCTAATTCCAATTCAGAACAAGACAAATAATCAAATTGATTTGTATCCTTGTGATAAAAAACCGGACGTCCTTTTCTGATTGCCATCATTAAATCAATAATCATATTCATTTTCCCCTCGAATGAATCTTCAGGCTGTCCATGACTATGCATTTAAGCCAGCAGCCAGTCGATCAGAAAAAGGGATCTGATCCCGTCGTAGGAATTAATATAGTTTCTGTCCATTGATAATACAATCTTTTCGTAGTTGTCCGGAATCATTCGCAGAGGCTTAAGTTCCCTCTCACGTGTCTCCGGCGACTGCATGCTTTCCGTTACCTGGATATATAATTTATCGTTGGGTTTTTCCGCCACAAAGTCAACTTCTGTTTCTCCGACCTTTCCAATATATACCCGGTAGTCGCGGCGAATCAGTTCCAGGAAAACGATATTTTCGAGAACATGTCCCCGATCATCGCCGCGATATCCAAGCAGCATATTTCGAAAGCCCAGATCCGAAACATAATTTTTCCCCAGGGTTTTCAATAGCTTCCTGCCTTTCACGTCGTATCTTTCAACGGAATAAATAATAAATGCGCTGCGTAACATGGAGATATATTTCTCTACCGTTTTGCCAGCTATATTTTTTCTTTTGCCGATCAGAATATCCCCTTCGCTGGACAAAACATTTCCGATGCTGTTAGGTGAAACGATACTGCCAATATTGGAACAAAGGAACAGCATAATCTTCTGCAGGGTTCCCTGGTCCGCCTGATTGTTCCGCTGCAGAATATCCCGAAGCACTACAGTAGAATAAATTCCTTCAAGAGCCTGGTTGCTTCTTGCTTCGTTGAAGCGGTATTCCCGCAGAATCGGCATACCGCCAAACTGCAGATATCTTTGAAATTTTTCTTCCACCGTAACAGAAGGATCAAACTTATAAAAAGTCAGGAATTCCTTAAATGACAGCGGCAGCATACGGATTTCTACATATCTGCCGGAAAGCAGAGTGGAAAATTCTGCGGAAAGCAGGTAAGCATTGGAACCGGTGATATAGATATCCACGTCGAAATCGAGACGAAAAGACTCGATTGCCTTTTCCCAATGTTCAACAGCCTGAAGTTCATCAAATAGTAAATAGGCCTTTCCGTTCTTCGGAATGCGTTCACTGACATAATCATAGAATGCAAGGTAATTAGTAATGTCACGATAACGCAGAGATTCCAGATTCATATGAATAATATTTCTGTCATTCACTCCGTTGTCAGACAGATACCTGTGAAACAAATCCAGCAGAGATGACTTGCCGCACCTGCGAATACCGGTGACAATCTTGACAAGATCTATATCCTTGTGTTGAATGAGTTGATTTAAATATTCCGGACGGTCGATCAATTCAGCCATGATGCACCTCCTTTTCTATCTGTTTCTATTGGACCATGTCCTCCGCACATGCCCCCTCCGGGGATGCGCACGGTTCGGTGTCCTCACTCCGTTCGGACACCGAACCGGCTCGAGCGCCATCGGCGCTTTCCTCGCTATTATACCAGAAAATCCGCAACAGTCAATAGTTTCAGACTTACAAGTCAAAAAAAATAAATAAATTATTCTTTTTGATGTTAACATCCAAAAATTTTATAGATTCAAAATTACTATACCGACTTCTTCACTGCCACCGCAGTAAATTCCCCAGGCAAATTCTCGTTCTCCCAGGACGGATGCTCGTCGAACCGCTCCAGACAGAAACCATTCCGCAGAATTGAATTAATGATCTCGCTGACCGTATATTTCCGGTACTTACATTTGGGCATTTTCGCCCGCTCCTCAGCACTGTAAAATCTGGCGTGGGCCATCTCCCCTTCGAACACCTCCGTGGAAAAATAACTCATGGAAGGCTGTTCCAGCTTCAGGCTATCTATGATCTTGGTAAATGGATGGAAATCGCTGCATATCATTTTCCCGTCCGGCTTCAGAAGGCAGTACATGATCTTCATGAATTCGTCGATATCATGAAAATAATGCAGAATTCCGCCTTCCATAAATACAACGTCGAAGTAACCGCCGTATTTCTCCATGTCGATCTCCAGAACGTCGCCAACTTCAAAGCAGATCGAGACACCCGCCGCCGCTGCCGTTTCGCAGGCGTACCTTCGGTTGTCCTCAGAGATATCGAAGATCGTCACCTCGGCGCCGAGCAGAGCGAGCGGTATTGCTTTCTTCCCGCAGGAGCCGCAGATATTGGCGATCCGGATCCCCTCAAACCGGTCAAAATAAGCCGCGTGCCATTTGAGCATCCGGAGCGGGTCTGCAATATCTTTGCGCGCCCGCTCCCCCGGCGTTCCGGCGGTCCTCACCCAGAAATCGTACGCGTCGAATTCCCACGCCTCCTTATTCTGCCTGCTGTAATCCCTCATCTGCGCATTCCCCTTTCTCATCTGCGTGTTGTCTTGTGATCCTGTGTTGTTTCATGAACTGCCTTATGATTATAGCTGATGCAGGAAGTCTTCGAAAATGATTATAACATACCTTTTCTTCTATATTCATTGTTTATTTACAGGGATGCGGATGGTCATATTCGAAAACACAGCTTGAAATCCTGCATTGGACTATCTATAATAGAATCCGCAGCCAGAATATTTCGCTGCAATATATGTGTCCGGGAGGGGAAGAAAGATATGAAGATACTGGAAAAGCTGAATGCCAAACAGCAGAATATGTACGGTCAGAAGCCTGTAACGATAGCGTTTCTGGGAGACAGCGTTACGCAGGGATGCTATGAACTTTATTTTAAAGAGAACCATGTCCTGGAAACGATCTTTGATTACGGCAGCGCTTACAGCACGAGATTAAGAGAAATCCTGAATCTGCTGTATCCCAATGTGCAGGTAAATATCATCAACAGCGGAATCAGCGGCGGAAAAGCCGCGGACGGTCTGAGACGGCTTGAACGAGATATTCTGTCTTACTCTCCGGATCTGGCCGTCCTGTCCTTTGGTCTGAACGATTGCATGAACGGACTGGGAGCGCTTGATAAGTATGTATATAATATCAGTCAGATCGTTTCCCGTCTGAATGCTGCCGGCTCAGAGGTCATCTTTTTAACGCAGAATTATATGAATACAAAGGTGAGCTGCCATATCAAAGACGAGTCCTTAATCTCTCTCGCCGAAACATCCGCCAGGATACAGAACAGCGGTGTTCTGAAAGAATTCCTCTCCCGCGGCGCACAGGCCGCTCAGAACAATGGAGCCGTGATCTGCGATCTGTATTCAGTCTGGGAGAAACTGGATAAAGGCGGGGTAGACGTTACAGAACTTCTTGCCAATCGGATCAATCATCCCATACGGCTGTTCCATTATTATATGGCGCTTAAGCTGGTTGAAACTTTTTTTGAAGTCTAAATCTATACTATATGAACAGGGAGCCGGGCACAAAATCCGGCTCCCCGCTTATTACTCCGTATAATACTGCGCCTGCGCGCTCCAAAGCTCATGATACTTCCCCGCCTCATCCGCGACAAGCTCCTCATGCGTTCCCCTCTGGACGATCCGCCCCTCGTCAAACACCGCGATCTCGTCGCAGAACTTGCAGGACGACAGCCGGTGCGAGATATAGATCGCGGTCTTATCCCCGGCGATCTCGTCGAATTTACCATAGATCTCCGCCTCCGCGATCGGATCCAGCGCCGCGGTCGGCTCGTCCAGGATGATGAACGGGGCGTCCTTGTAAAGCGCCCGGGCGATGGCGATCTTCTGCGCTTCCCCGCCGGATATTTCCACGCCGTTCTCCGTAAAGTCCTTATAAAGCTGGGTATTCAGTCCGTCCGGCATCGTCTCCAGCCGGTCGCCGAAGCCCGCGTCCGTAAGCGCCCTTCGAACCTTCTCCTCATCGTAAGACGCGCTGCCCGCCACATTGCTGCCAAGCGGCTGGGAGAGCAGCTGGAAATCCTGGAACACGACGGAAAATATATTCATGTAATCGCGGTAGTTATATTTGCGGATATCGATCCCGTTCAGAAGGATCTGCCCCTCCTGGGGATCGTACAGGCGGCACAGGAGCTTGATAAATGTGGTCTTGCCGCTGCCGTTCTCTCCCACGATCGCCAGCCGCCGGCCGACCCTGAAGCGGATGCTGACGTCCTTAAGCGCCCAGAGTTCGGAACCCGGATACTTAAATGACACATTCCGAAACTCCACATCGTACTGCCGGTCGGACCGCTTCTCCGTGGTCAGGCTTCCCTGATACATGGCGTTGGGGATATCCAGGAACCGAAACGTGGTGTCCAGATATCCGGCATTGGTTTTGAGAATGCCCAGCAGGGCGGTCAGGTTGAAAATGCTCTCCGTCATAGCGGTCGCGGCGCCTACATACTGGGTGATGCTGCCCACATCGAAGGCGCCCGCCCAGGCTTTCAGGCATGTAAATACATAGATCGAGCCGGTGATCAATACGCTGATGCAGGTCCCCAGACCGCTGTAGATTCCCATCGGTCCCATTGCCAGCTTCGCCATGACGCCGTCTCCGCTGAAGGACCTGTTTTTGCCCCAGTAAGCGCTGACAAGATTCTGCTGATTATAGATCCGGATATCCGTTCCGCGGTCTTTCTTCAGACCGATAAATCCGAAAAAGCCAAACAGCCGGTTGCCGAAAGTAGCGTCCTCCGACGCACTGCTCCAATAGGAGATGGACTTGACATTGCAGACGCCGGCCAGGAGACTTACGACCACCATCAGCGCAGCAAGCAGGAAAATGAATAAGGGGCTGTTTAAGGCGGTGAGCCAGCCTGCAGACGCCGGAACCGGAGAGGTAAACAGGCTGACGGTCAGCGCAATCCCGCCCGCGATCCCGGTTATGCTCTTTAATCCGTACTCGTATACCTGCGGAACGCGCATCATTCCCCAGGATGACCAGTTTTCACTCTCCCGGATCTGCTCCCTGAGATCGTGGGTCTCCTGCTTATCCATATCCGCGTAATCCATGGAGAACATTTTCTTAGCAAAAAGGATTTCCTTGCGGCCGTACAGATCGTCAAACAAGGTTTCCTCCCGCTGATACAAAAACGATTTCAGCACCGCGAAAGCTCCGGTGCACGCCACGCAGGCTGTGACCCACCGCCACAGTACGTCCGCCCGGCGCAGAAGCGCCAGCTCTTTTAAGATCTGGGCGGAAAAGAATACCGCAGCATAAGGCGCCAGCGCGTCGACCACCGCGTAAAGCGTCATGACCGTGAAGAATCTGGGGCTTATCCCGGCAAGGAGCTTCCCCGCGCGCAGATGCACGGCAAGCGCGCGGCTTATCGTATTTCCATGCAGGCAAGGCGCCAGTGACGCCTTGCTTGTATTTCCATGCAGAAAGGATTCTTGTGACGCACTTTCTGTATTCTTCTTCTCTTTCATGTTCAAAACTCCTTTCCTTCCTGATAATAGCGGCTTTGAACCTCAAAAAGCTTCGCGTAGGCTCCGCCCATGGCCAGGAGGCTCTCGTGGGTGCCTTCCTCCGCGACGCGGCCGTCCGCGATAAAAATGATCCGGTCGCAGAACCGGGTAGACGCCAGACGGTGGGAAATGAACACGGAGGTCTTTCCGGCCGTCATGCTGTTGTATTTCAGATAAATGTCATTCTCCGCGATGGGATCCAGCGCGGCGGTCGGCTCGTCCAGCAGAAGGATGGGCGCGTCCTTATAGAGCGCCCGCGCCAGCATCAGACGCTGGGTCTGCCCGCCGGAGAACAATACGCCGTCCAGATAGACCTCCCGGCCCACATGCGTATCCAGACCGTCCGGCAGTTCGGCGATCGTCTTTGTAAGTCCCGCTTTCTCCACACAGTCTCTGACTTTGTCATGATCGATCTGCGTACTGGTCTGGGCAATATTTTCGGCGACCGTCACATCCAGGATCGAGAATTCCTGAAATACCGCGCTGAACAGATCGTAATACTCCCGGCGGTTAAATTCCCGGATATCCGCGCCGTTTAGGAGTACGCGTCCCTCCGTGGGATCGAACAGGCCGCAGAGGAGCCGGATCAGCGTGGATTTGCCGGCGCCGTTTAAGCCGACGACCGCCAGCTTCTCGCCGGGATGAACGGTCAGATTCAGGCCGCGGATCGTATCCTCTTCGGCGCCGGGATAGCGGAAGGATACATGTTCCAGCTTCAGTTCGTACCCGTCCGCGGCCGGGATCGGTTTCCCGCCCTCAAAGCGGAACGGCTCCGGATATTCCAGGAATTCCCGGACGCAGGAAATATCCAGACTCTGCTTGTGGAGCTTTTCCGCCTGCTGAAGGATCCCCATGACCCACTCGGTAAAACCCGTGACCGCCGTAAAGTACAGAAGAAATTCCGATACGCTCAAACCTTCCGCCAGCGCCATATGGATCAGGTATACGTATGCGATACCGTTGCGGGCCGCTGTCATTACCGCCTCCGTAATATCCGAAAGAAGCCGCACACGCTCCGCCTTCAGCCGGAAGTCCAGATAGACGTCGTGGACGTTATCCAGAAGTTCACTTAACCACTGCTGCAGGCCGAAGATACGGATATCCTTCGCCATCTCGACCGATTCCGATCTGCCGCGGATATACTTCTTCTTCGCGTAATAGACCTCCTCCGCCTCCCGGTGGGCAAACATCCAGTTATCGCTGCAGCGGGCGATCAGGAATCCCACGACGCAGGTGACGACGACCGCCGCCATCAGTGTCAGATCCAGATGGGAAAGGATCGTCAGATAGATCACAAGCCCGCCGGCATTTTGCAAAAGCAATGTGATCGTCTGCCAGATCAGCTCTGTCGCTTCACGGTTGTTGTCGCACGCCGTATGCGCTTTGTCACGAAGTTTGATAAAATCCGCGTCCAGCGTGTTGGGAAAGGACGTAGTATTGCATTTATAGCCGATCATGCCGATGATCACGGAACGCACATCCACCCGCGGAAACATCGTATTCTGCACAATGTAATCCTTAAGGCCCAGCGTCACAAACAGCGCCGCGGTAAAGAACAGGATTGTTCCCAAAAGAGTCTCCATCCCGGCGTGCTCTTCCACGCGCCGCAGGATCTCCGGCGCGATATACAGCTGCGACAGATTGTAAAGGATCTCCAGCGCCGCTGTCAGCACACAGAACACAAGGACCCGCTTCCGCGTCTTCCAGGCTATTTTCACCATCCACCATACGTTTTGCGGGACAGTGTATTTGGGTTTTGATTTCTCATTCATTTTCTCTCGCCTCCTGAACAGAGGATACCATAAAATATCGTCCCCGGTACATTCCGGGGACGAATCGTCATTTTATGGGGATGAACTGCACTTATTTCTGCGGCAGCAAAATCTCAGTCGTGAACGCCCCGTCCTCGCTGTTGCGGCTGATGTAGCCATCCAGCCGCTCCACGATCGCGTCGATCCGGACGAGTCCGAAGCCGTGGCCTTCGCCTTTGGAACTGCGGAACAGGCCGTCCTCTTTCTTCAGCTTCTTTCCGCCGGTGAAATTGGTGAAGGAAATATAAAGCTGCGTATTGCGCATGTCCATATATACGCGGATGATCCGTTTCTCCTCCGGCAGCTGCATGCTGGCCTCGATGGCGTTGTCGAACAGATTGCCGATAATGCAGCAAAGATCGATCTCCGACGATTTCAGCTTCAGCGGGACAAATGCGTCGGCGACCACCTGGATATTCTTCGAGCGGGCCAGAGAGATCTTGGAATTTAGAATCGCGTCCGTCATCGGATTGCCCGTCTTAACGACCGTATCGACCGTCGTCAGATCCTCATCCAGCAGATCCAGATATCGGACGATCGCGTCCCAGTCCTCCGCCGCGGCGTAAGCCTTCATCGCCTGGATATGATTGCGGTAGTCATGCCTCCAGCCGCGGATCTGGCGGTACATATTGTCTACCTCACGGTAGTGTGTCTCGATCAGTTCCCGCTGATACGCGGCGATCCGCTTATCGATCTGTTTCGCAAACAGTCCCATCTGGTGTCACCTCACTCCATCTCAATGATCGCCCGATTCACGCCGTTATACGCCCCTCTGGGCAGCGGGATCGCCGTGCCGTCGCCGAGCCGGATCTCGCTTTTGGTGACGCGGCTGATCTGCGTCAGATTGACCAGCACGGAGCGGCCTGCCCGGAAGAAGCGGCGGTCCAGTTCCTTCTCCAGCTCTCCCAGCGTCATTTTCACGGTGAAATCGACTGCGGCGTGAATCGTCACGTAATTGCCGTACACCTCGGCGTAGCGGATCTGGTAGATCGGAATACGGATCATCTCGCCTCCGGTCTCGAAGGTGAGGACCTTCTCGTTCTTCGCCAGCCTCTCAGCCGCCCGGTCAAGCACAGCGGCAAGCTTCTCTTCCTTCACCGGCTTCATCAGGTAGTGAAGCGCGGCCACGTCATAACCCTCGGAAATATACTCGGAAAAGCCGGTGATGAAAATGATCTGGATCGCGTCATTGTCCCGGCGCAGCTTCCTGGCCATCGTGACGCCGTCCATCTCTCCCATCTCGATGTCGAGAAGCAGGATATCGTAATCGCTCTTCTCCTCATACGCGAAAAGGAACTGCTCGGCGGATGAAAAGCCTGTGATCTGCACGGTATGTCCGGCCTTTCCGGCCCAACGTCCGACCATATCTGATATATACTGTCTGTCCGCGTCCGAATCGTCGCAGACTGCGATTTTGAAATTCATTTGGAGTACCTTCTGTATTCGTGTTTTGACTGGCAATTTGGATCGGCGAATTCGCAGTGCCACGCTCAAAAGCCTCCAGTTTTCCCTCTCACGGGCTTCGCCTATGAATTCACATCTGAGAACCCGCGCATATGTGTAAACACGGCGCGTGGAAATATCCCCGGATCAACCCCGGGGACGAAACTGCTTTTCACAATACTCTATGCTTATGCTTTGGAAAATACTTCCGAAAGCCAGGCCGCGTCCGCTCTCACGAACGCGATAAACTCGTCGATTTCCGCTCGGCATCTCACCGTTCGACCGCCGCTCACAACCTTACTCTCCCCGGCCCGGACCCATTTCCCTTCCGGCAGATAGACGTCCCGCCCGGTTACGCCCTGATCCAGAACCGGCGCGAAAAGGATTTCCGGTCCGAACATATACTGATCGCTCAGCCGGTAACAGTTCTCGTCTTTCGGGAAATCGAAGAACATGGGCCGCATGATCGGCTCGCCGGTTTCCGAGGTCCGTTTCGCGCATTCCAGGATATACGGCTTTAAACGGTACCTTAAGGAAATGATATCCTTTATGATCTCATAATCGCGCTCGCCGAACTGCCAGATCTCATTGTATCCGCCGCCGTCGCAGATGATGCCGGGATAGCGGTCTTTATAATAGGACTGCTTCAGCCGCGTGCCGTGAAGCCGCATCACCGGGCAGAACAGGCCGAACTGGAACCAGCGGACGATCAGCTCGCGAAAATATTCGCTCTCCGTGTCGCCGTTAAAGAATCCGCCGATATCGGAATTCCACCACGGGATCCCGCACATGGCCATGGAAAGCCCGGAGACGACGCTGTTGCGCAGCTGCGTGAAATCGGAATTGATGTCGCCGTTCCAGACCAGGGCGCCGAACTTTTGGCTTCCCGGATACGCAGCGCGGGTGAGGAGCACGACCTCGTCCTCTCCCTCGGATTTCAGCCCGTCATGGAAGCATTTCGAATAATAAAATGGATACAAAAGTCCGGTCTCCGCCATATTGCCGGCGTGGGTCTTTAAGTTGTTCCACTGCTGCGGATGGATCTCCGGCTCCGCCTCGTCCAGCCAGAAGGTGCGGATCCCATACTTGATATAGGTCTTTTGGATCTGCTCCCAGACATACCTGCGGGCTTCCGGATTCGTCATATCCACATAGGTCTGCTGGCCCCAGAAATCGAAGGTGCCGTACTGGCCGTTTTCGGTGCGAATCAGCATGTTGCGCTCGTTCATCTCCCGCCAGTTGCGGCTGTTCGGGTTGATCGTCGGCCAGTAGGACACCACCGGCCGCATGTCCATTTCCTTCAGTTCACGGACCATCCCCTCCGGATCCGGCCAGTATTTCGGGTCGAAATCGCAGTTGCCCTGCTCGCTCCAGTGGAAATAATCGATCACGATGGCGTCGACCGGGATCCCGCGGCGATGGTATTCTCTCGCCACTTCAAGAAGTTCCTCCTGTGATTCATAGCGGCACTTCGACTGCCAGAAACCGGCCGCCCAAGCAGGCATTGCGGGCGCGAAGCCGGTAAGCCTGCAGTAGGTATTCAGCACCTGCGCCGGCGTCTCACCAACAAATACGAGGTAATCCGCCTGCCGGCAGCAGTCCGCCGTCCAGACCGTGTGGTTGAAGCCGAATTCGACGCGGCCGGGGGAAGGATTGTTCCACAAAAAGCCGTAACCGAGGGAGGAATAAATGACCGGTACCGTGGATTTCGTGTTCCAGTGGGCCAGATCGTAGGTACAGCCCTTGCGGTCGAAGAAGCCCTGCTGTTCCTGTCCGATACCGTAAATATGCTCGTCCCGCGCGTCGAAATTTACGCGGATCCGGTAGTTTTCGCCTGCAATATGCGTGTAGCGGGTGACCATATCCGCCTCTTCGTGAGTGGAAAGCACCGTCTCCCCGCCGCGCCTAAACTCGATCCGGCAGCCGGACCAGGACTTTGTGAGGATCACGGTGAGAAGTCCGTTGCGGATCACGCCGCGATCTACGCTGACCGGATCCTCCGCCGGTTCCTTTTTCAGCACGCCGCCGCGGTCAAGCAGAACCTCCGCATCGCAGGGTTCCGGCTCGTTAAGCGTCCATTTCTCATCGGAAAATCTTGTGCCGCGGGAAGCCCTGACTCGGACGCAGTTCGCGCCGTAGGATTCGATCCATATGTTTTCATCACGGGTCTGGAACAGCAGACCGTTTTCTTTAATCTGTATCATCGATTGCCTCCTGACAGATCAAGTGTTTACTCGCAGTACTTCATCATCGCTTCCACGATCTCCGGGTACGCGAACGTGCAGTCGCTCCTGCGGAATATCCCGAAGTTCTCTCCGTTTCCCGCGAAGGCGTTGTTATCCCACCAGCAGCAGCTGATCCGCCGCGCCCTCGCCGCCGCTATGTAATAGGCCGTAAAATCGACCCGCGCCTGGGTATTGCCGCCCTTGTCCCTGGCGCCGAATTCATCGATCACGACGCCGGTGCCGTTTTTCACGTATTTGTCAAACAGCGTATCCATCAGCGTGTCGATCTCGGACGTGCTTGCGCGCCTGTCCATGCTCCACTTGGCCGTGCTGCCTTTTTCATCCGGCGGCTGCAGCGCAAAATCATAGGGCGTATAGGCGTGGACCTCCACCAAGATCCGGTTTACATTTCCTTCCGTGTCCTTTGGAAGTTCAAAATACTCGTTGGAAGCGCCCTGCAGGGACGCGTCGTAGCCGGGTACCAGCAGATAGCGGTCCGCGTTATGCGAACCGGAAGCCCGCACCGTATCGACAAAAAGCTGATTATATTCGTTGATGAGTTTAACCGCTTCCACGCACTCTTTCTTCTTCAGATCCAGCCACCACTCGTAGTTGGTTCCCACCAGCCGCGGCTCATTTAACGACTCCATGATCAGATGCTCGTCATAGTCAGCGAAACGCCGCGCCAGCTGCGTCCAGACCGACCTGATATACGCTTTGGACTGTTCCGCGTACTCCTGCGACGGGTACATATATCCGGTGGAATTGTCGTGGTGGATGTTGAGGATCACATACATATCGTTATCCATCGCGTAATCCACCACCTCCTGCACGCGGTCAAGCCACTGGGCGCTGATGGTATAGCTGCCGTCGTCCGACACATGATTGTGCCATGATACCGGAATGCGGAGCGTCTCAAAGCCGGCGGCCCTGATCGCGTCGATCATTTCCTTCGTCGTTTTGACTCCGCACCACAGGGATTCGAAGGCCATTTCATCCTGCATATTCTGATCGCTGCCGGCGTCAAACGTATTGCCCAGATTCCAGCCGGCTTTCAGTCCTTCCACGAAATCGACGGCTGACGGATCCGCTCCCTCATTCAGCGTACGTTTCTTAATGCTGATCTCCGGCACGCTGACAGCCGGGACCGCGCTTTCATGCTCCTTCATATCCGCGCCCTCCGTTTCACTTTCATTCTTCTGCGCGCTCTCCGATTCGCCATCCGATTCGGAACGCAGCCGGTCCTGAAGCATGCTGTCCGCAGCTTCCTCATAGGAAACAAGGGACGTTTCCGCCGCGCCGCCGCCAGAGCCGCAGCCTGTATTCGTCAATATCATGGCACTTGCCAGACACATGATCAAGAATCTCTTTTTCACATTGCATCGGCCTCTCTTTCCTTCGGATATTCGCTTTTATTTAGTCCTGTCACTCTGAAAGCTATCGAAAATCATTTATTATTTTCAAAATAACGGACCATAATCTCTCCCCATCTCTCCGCGATCTGCTGCAGACCTTCCAGCGAAGGATGGACCATATCCTGCGAAATGAAGTCTTCCCGGTCAAGAAGAGCAAGTCCGTCCGTAAAAATGAGCCGCTCAGAGGCATATTCAGCAACGATCCTGCGGCAATCGGCGGCGGTCGCCTGCTGTTCGCTGTTGGAAAGCCCGAAAATACTGGTGGCGAAAATCGGTCTGGGATCCCGGGCCAAGATCTGTGTAAACACATCCACCCGCTCCTCAAATTCCTTCAGATCCATAACATTCTTCAGCAGATTGACGCCCATTTCCACGGACGCGAAATCCCAGTCTTTCCGGGAAATGATATACTCGGCCATGGCCGGCTCCAGGAACGCCGTGCCCGCGAAGCCCAGGTTCAGATAGTCGCATTTAAGCCGCTGGGCGATGCGGAACGGATAACTGTAGGGCTGCACAAGGGCCAGACTGCCGTGGGTAATGGACGAACCGTAGGCCAGATAGGTCCTGGCAGGCAGCTCCTCCTTTCGCGGCGGGACGATCCCGCCTTCGCAGTCCACGAAATAGCACAGGCCGTAAGGCAGCACGATCCGGATGATCTCCGGCGAGAACGGCAGCTTTTTCTCTTCCGTGATCCGGCGCAGGTTGTCCAGATTCGAGGGCTTTGGGATCTCGATCCAGGTCGGCGACGTTCCGATCACCTTCGTGGACCATTTCCAGCCGCCCTGGAAAGAGCCCATGTAGATACATGCCACCTGCGCTTCATCCATTTCGTCCGCCTGCAGGCAGATCCGTGCCTGATCGCCTGTAAGACGGAAGCGCAGCTCGACCCCTGTGGAATAGAAGGCGCTTCTCGTCCGCAGGACGGGATTGACCTGTTCGCGGAGAGATGCCGGGATCCGGCTCATAGCAAGACCTTTTTCACAGGGGATCAGTTCCTCTGCGTTGTGAAATTCAATATTTCTGTAAATCATGATTCCTCACACCTCTTTCCTACTCATGCAGTCTCCGTATGATCCTAAACAGCACCGCGTTCTCCATCACCAGCGGCTGCGAGTGGGCAAAGAATACGATCCCGTCCGTCGGCGCCGCAATGCTGCTTAACACTTCCCCCTCGCAGGGATCGATGATATCCGCCATGATCTCACCCATATGGATCTCTTCGCCCGGCTCCACTTTCCGGCGGAAGATGCCGGCCTCGTTGCTGCGCACGTTCATCAGTTCCTCCTCATGGATCGTGGTCGCGATGAAGCCCGCGTGGCTGTTATAGCGGATCACGCCCATGCGGGTCAGGAAGCGCAGCACTGCCGCCACCGCCTGTCGGGCAGAAGCTTCGTCGATCTGGTCCGTCGCGTTGGTATAAACCGAAAACGCGTTGGTGTTCCAGATCTGCCAGTTGTAATTCAGCGTGAGCGTGTCCACCGGCCTGGGCTTGCGCAGCACCACATAGGGCAGGCCGAACAGGTTGGCCAGGCTGGCGTTCTCGTAGCCGGTCTCCATCATCCGCACATGAGGCACGAAATTGCCGCGCATATAGAAGCTGGCGAACTGGATGCCGTAGTTATACTGCTGCACCACCTCGAAAAGCCCCGCGGCGATCCGCTGGGTCGTCTCGCCCTGGTCGTAGCCGGGGAACATCCGGTTGATATCCGTATTGTCCACGGGCCAGAACCTCTTGCCGATGTTCATCGCGGAATGGTTCACCGACGGGATCACCAGGATCTCGTTGTTGGCGACCAGATTGCCGTGCTTCTCCAGGTCCCGCAAAGCCCGCACCAGCTGGCTGCAGATGTACATCTGCTGGACTTCGTTTCCTCGCAGCGCGCCCACGATGCAGGTGGATTTCTCCCCGATGCCGAAATGGTAGCCGTAGATATTCAGGGCGTCCCGGTATGTATTTTCCATTCGGAAGATCAGTTCTTTTCTCATCAGAATTCACCTCCCAGCACTCTGGCGATCAGGGAGCCGCTGTTGACGATCGGATACTCCCGCAGCGTGAAGACCATGCCGTCAAACGGCGCGTAGAGCGTCTCCTCCACCTTGCCTTCCAGCGGATTTAAGATCTCGCCGATGACTTCGCCTTTCTTAATGTGCATCCAGTGCTCTACCTTCGGGATGAAGATGCCGGGGCGGTTGGCGTTGATGAAGCCCACCTGCCCGTCGGAGGAAATGATCGGCTCCTTCGGCGTGATCACCGGCCCGTCCCAGATCCCCAGATCCTTCATCAGACAGAATATACCGTCGATAAGCTGATTGCCGTAGTCCAGCGTGATGCGCATGCCTACGCCCATTTCCACCACCAGCGTGGGGACGCCGGCCATATTCATCGTGTGGGCCAGCGTGGACTCAAGCACCGTCGCCGCCGCATGGATCCAGACGTAATCCACATTCAGCCGCTTCGCGTAAGGCAGCAGATTCTCCGCCGTCATCTCGCTGACGCGCACCTGCGGGATCTCCCGCAGGAAAATGTTGCTGGCATGGATGTCGATGCAGAGATCCGCGCCGCTTAGATCCTTTACGATCCGGTTGGCGATCTGCTCCTGAACCTGACCGTCCTCGCTTCCCGGGAAGATCCGGTTCATATCCAGATCGAAGGCCGGGATGCCCCGGGTGATGGAATCGATCCCTAAGGGATTTAATGCCGGGTACACGTCCACGATCCCTTTCAGATGCTCCGGCTGGCTGTTCAGCCGGTGGATCAGCTCATAGCAAACATACTGTCCCTCCAGCTCGTCGCCGTGGGTGCCGGTGACGATGCAGATCCGTTTCTCGCCGCCGGTCAGATCCTTCGGGGCGATGGTGGATTTGCGGATCTGAAGCCGCTCGTCCACCGGAAGTCCTACGGACACAACTGTCTTGATCATTTTCTCTCTTCTCCATTCTGCCGCGCTGAGGGCGGCGGATTATTCTTATGCAGGCAGAGTGTCTGCGACATTCTGCTCGTATTACGTCAGTATGCAGGAAATGCGCCAGTCTGAAAAGATGCCAACGGCCAGTTTTCTGCATTTCGATCATTTTTTCAGGCTATTCAATGACTTGCTCAACCCGAACGCGTTCTCCGCCAGGGCCAGCGTCTCCTCAACGCTTCGGTTCTCATCCCGAAGGATCACAGAAAACCCGGAATTCAGGAAACGGTCGTAATTCTCCTGCGTATTGATCCGCATCAGGCACTGCCGGAAATTTTCAAGCGCGTACTCCGGGTCCGGCTCCTCCATGATCAGCTGATACAAAAACTGCTTGTCCCTGTCCGGCCTTTCGAAAAAGCGCCGCACCGAGATCTCCGGATCCGCCAGCATGATCAGGACGTGATCGTGCTCCGCGACCGTTTTCA
>CANQGA010000066.1 GCA_947600145.1 uncultured Lachnospiraceae bacterium
GCCCCATTCCGTATCGATAATAAACCAGTTCGTACTGGTTATGGCTCTCCATGGGGACATAGTGTCCGGTTTTATGAAATAATTTCCATAAGGTAATTAGTTCCAGATCTTTCATCATACTTCTCCTCTGTTGCGTTCGCGCGGCCAGGCGGTTCGGCAGAATAAGAATTTATTATAATTATAGAACCGGAAAGAGAAAAAAGCAATAATATAGTTAGAAAATTCAAAACTTTTTCAACATAACTAATAGATATAAAAAATAAGCGAATAAATGATATAAGTTTCCAGACATATAATGCTATAATTTTGGCATAACGATAAAGATAAATACAGGCTGTTGGCCGGAGGTCAAAAGGGTGCGGAGCAGATGGTATAAAGCGGATGAAATAGTAAATGCGATATCTATCGCTTCCCTGTGTTCAGCGGCATATCTCGCGGTTTACTTTACGAGAAATATATTAGGAGCGATCACTCCGCAGATGCTGGAAGAAGGATATTCAGCGGAATTCATAGGCAGAGTATCTTCCTTCCATTTTGTTTCCTATGCGGCGGGGCAGCTGATCCATGGGGTGATCGGAGACAGAGTCAGTGCGAGATATATGATATGTACCGGTTTATTCCTGGCGTGTCTGACCAATCTGCTTTTTGGATTTTTTGTGGATGCGTCTCAGGCCGCCGCTATGGCAGCTTATGGGCTGATGGGATTTTTTCTGGCCATGATTTACGGTCCGATGACGAAGCTGACTGCAGAGAATACGAAGCCGCTTTATGCTACAAGATGCTGTCTGGCTTATACCTTTTCTTCTTATTTCGGTTCACCGGCAGCAGGTATTGCGGCTGCGCTGCTGACGTGGGAAGGAGTACTGATTTCAGGAAGCGCTTTTCTCGGAGTGATGGCGGCGTGCTGCTTTGTCGTTTTCAGGATCATGGAGCGGCAGGGAATTATAAAGTATGGCCAGTATGTGAGGAAAAAAGAGCAGGGGGGAGGCGTTCGGATTCTCATTCAGCACGGAATTGTAAGATTTACGTTGATTTCCATGATAACAGGAATTGTGAGAACGACGGTGGTTTTCTGGATGCCCACGTATATAGCCCAGTTCCTCGGGTTCCCGGCAGAAACGGCAGCGCTTATTTTTACTGCGGCGACATTGGCTATTTCCGCAACAGCCTTTATTACGGTATTTCTGTATGAAAAGCTGTTTAAAGAAAATATGGAACGGACGATCCGTTTTATGTTCTGTTTGGCAAGTGCGTTCTTTCTGTTATTGGCCGCCGTGAAACAGCCGATAGTAAATATTATCTGTATGATTTTGGGAATTATGGCATCGAACGGCGCGTCCTGTATGTTGTGGAATAAATATTGTCCCAGTCTCAGAGATACGGGTATGGTTTCCTGCGCGGTTGGCTTTCTGGACTTTGCGAGCTACCTTGCGGCGGCGGTGTCAAGCGTCCTGTTTGCGGACGCGATCAATACGATCGGATGGAGACGCCTTATCCTGATATGGTTTCTTTTGATGGTAATGGGAGAAATCATTTCTCTTCCATACAAAAAAGTAATAAACAAATCAATGCCGAATGAACGGCGGAAAGGAGAAGCATGATACAGCAGCAGGCATTTATCGGGACAGAACGGATGCTCAAAGGAGGACTTCACTGCCATACGACCCGATCGGACGGGAATGGTACGCCGGAAGAAGTGATTCGTTATCATTATGAGCATGGTTATGATTTTCTTGCGCTCACCGATCACAGAATCTATAATTATAAGAATTTTGCTTCGGATGTACCGATCACGATCATACCGGGTATGGAGTTCGATAATCCTTTAGAAGTGAAAGGCAGAGGATTTCGCTGTTTCCATACGGTTTGTCTCGGATCAGACAGGGAAGACGGCAATGGATTCGGGCAGGACGAGTATCTGGAAGCGGGAACGGCGAAGAATCAGGAGGAGTATCAGCGATATCTGGATGAGTTCCATGCAAAAGGCAATCTGACAATTTACTGTCATCCGCAGTGGAGCGGTACACCGGCAAGGTATTTTGAAAAAATGCAGGGCAATTTCGCGATGGAAATCTGGAACAGCGGGTGCGCGTTTATCAGAGATATGGATTATGACGCGGCATATTGGGATGAACTGCTTGGTGAAGGAAAGATTATCTATGGCGTTGCGACGGATGACGGGCACGCGATGAATGAGCATTGTAACGGATGGGTGATGGTAAGGGCTGAAAACAATGTAAAATCGATTCTTGAAGCGTTAAAAGCCGGAGCGTTCTATTCCTCCTGCGGCCCGGAAATCTACAATTTCTATGTGGAAGATAAAAAGGCGGTAGTGGAATGTTCGCCCGCGGCAAAAATACGTTTTCACAGCGATATGCATCCGACTGAAATAATCGTTTCCAAAACCGCGTCCGTGACCCGCGCGGGGATTTCTGTAGACGGATGGGATTATGTTCGGGTGACCGTGATCGATAAGAATGGGAAGTATGCCTGGAGCAATCCGATCTTCCTGGGATGAAGAAAGAAAAAAGCTGTAAACGGAAACAATGCGCACAGAAAACAGAAAGGAGGACTAACGCATAAAAAATGTAATTATTGATACCGATATCGGACCGGATTGCGATGATGCGGCGGCCATTGCGATTTTGAATTTATTGGCAGATCAGGGCCTGTGCAGGATTCTGGGATCTGCGTGCTGCACGTCAAGCCCGTATGGGGCAGGTACGATCGATGCGATCAACCGTTATTACGGAAGACCTGATATTGAGATATCCACCTATTATGGGGAGGGATTTCTGACGGAAGAACGCTACACGAAGTATAACCGGTATATAACGACGCATCTGCCTAATCGGTATAAAAGGAAGCGGCCGGGCGAGGCCGTTCAGATGTATCGCCGTAAGCTGGCGGAACAAGAAGACGAAAGCGTTGAATGCATCGCCATCGGGCCGTTAAATAATCTGTCGGCGCTTTTGGATTCCCAACCGGATGTATATTCTGAATTGAACGGATCGGATCTGGTAAGAAGAAAAGTAAAAAGGCTCATTATGATGGCGGGGGAGTTCTCAAATGTTTCTGATGTGGTTGCAGAAAGGAGGGAGAGCGAAGAAAAGGAGTGTAAAAGGGATGCGGAATTTAATGTAGCCTGTGATATTCCGGCAGCGAAGAATGTGGCGGAGAACTGGCCCACACCGAAAATTTATCTGGGGTTTGAAGCCGGGCTGGTCGTAACAGGCAAGTATCTGCATTCAGCCGTGCCCGAATCCCATCCGGTGCGGCTGGCATATCAGCTTCATACGAAGACAGGCGAGCGTTACAGCTGGGATCTTCTGACTGTCATTTATGCGGTCGATGAAGAATGTACATGGTTTCGGGAATCGGAACAGGGAGTGGTCAGAATCGATGACAGAGGCATGACCAGATGGACGCCTGACCCAAAGGGACAGGATCGATTTATTAAACTGGCGCAGCCAGATGAATTCATTGCGGAAGCGCTCAACAGAATGTTGATTACGCCGCCGCAAGGAGGATTTCCAGATTTTTCGGTATAAGAAAAGCAAAGGCTTTATACCGGCGGCATGGATTAAAAAATAATACGTAAAGAAAACAAGGGGGTACTAAGATGAAAAAAAGGCTTTTAGGTGTATTGCTTATCGTTGCTCTTATAGCCTGCACGGCAGCGGGCTGCGGACAGAATGGCGGGTCCGGAAGCGCGGGTGAAACAACGACAGCGGCGGTGAACAAAGAGACTGTTAACAGCGCGGAGACCCAAAGTGCGGAAGAAACAGAAGGGGCTGCGGATCTTTCCAGTCTCACGTTCGGTCCATACAATTGGGGAGTGCCGGCGGCGATCGATTATTCCCAGCCCGGCATCAAACGGTTTGACGGGGTGGAATTCACGAGGATCAGTGATACCGCCAACATGGAATTGCCAGAGGGTATGAGTATTGATGACAATACGTATACATGGCTGTTTGAGGCCGCAACCGGATTAAAGACTAAGACTGAGTGGGTTGCAGGCGCCGGGAGCCCTTATACGGCAAAAATGAATCAGGCTATTGCGAGCGGAGAAATTCCGGATCTGATGAAGGTAGATATGACGCAGTATTATGCGCTGATCAAAGCGGATCTGATCGCTGATCTGACGGATGAACTGCGCAGCGGCAATCACCCGACCCTTCAGAAATTATACGGGATGTCTGATAATAAAGCGCTGGATACCTTAGAGGTAGACGGACGAATTTATGGAATCCCCCGTGTGAACGCACAGTTTGACAGCGCTCCCCTGATCTGGATCCGAAAGGACTGGATGGAAAAGCTTAATCTGGAGGAGCCTAAGACGCTGGCCGATCTGGAAAAGATTGCTCTGGCCTTTATGGAAAGTGATTTTGACGGGAATGGACAGAAGGATACTTACGGCATTCCGGTGGTGGCAAACTTTACTTCGGTTGGCCACAGCGACGGAACTCTGTGCGATATTTTCCTGAATGTAGGAGGCGCTGCCCCGGGGATCTGGCAGTTACAGGATGATGGAACGGTAATTTACGGTTCTCTGATGGAAGAAGCAAAAGAAGCGCTGACGCTTTTAAACAGCTGGTATGAAAAGGGGATTATTCCATCCGATTTCGCGACATGGGAAGCGGATACCATAAAGGAAACGATCGGCAATAACAGGGCCGGGATCGCGCTTGGACCGTGGTGGGCCAACGGGCGCTTCCTGATCAACAGCCTGACTATGGATGAAGAGGCGGAATGGACGGCGTATATGCTGCCGGAGCATGAGGGGGAGCGGGTCCGCTCTGCCGGAGGCAACCCGGTTTCCGATGTTTATGTTGTCAGGAAAGATGTTGAAGATCCGTCAATGTTTGTATATGCATATGATATATGGTGCGAAACTCCCCAAATTCCTGTAGAATATGAGAATTTTGTGGAGGTCAGCAACTCCTTTAATCCGATGCTGACAAGCGTTTCGCCGAAGTCATATCTGATTCCGATCCGGACAGTACTGGATAAAGTGGTCGGAAGCGGCGAACTGTCTTCACAGGAAGAGGTAAAGCAGGCCTGTCTGGAAGAGGCCGGCGTGCCGCTTGACTGGGTTGTGGAAGGAGCTTTCCGGGGCAAGAGCGTTTATGACGCGATGGAGGCCGGGGAAGATCCCAGGGCTGTCGCTGTAGACGATCTGGACGCTTTAAACACTTACAGGCAGTATCTTCAGTGGTGGGCAGGGCCCAGGGCGATGGCTGAGGCTGATCCGGAAGCAGTTATGACCTCGTTCCAGGGAACTACGGACAGCATGGAAGTGTACAGCAGTTTCCTTGAAGCATATGAAAAAGAAGCCTATGTGAACATGATCATGGGCAATACCGACGGGCAGTCTATTTCAGAGTATTTCGATGCTTTTGTGAAATCCTATCTGGAGCAGGGCGGCGCCGCGGTTACCGCGGAGGTACAGGAGGCTCTCGGAAACTGAGTTAATAAGCCTGTCTCCGACTTCGGAGAAAGAAAAACCAAAGAATTGAGGAAGATGATACCGGGCGGCGGCCCAAAAAGGTCGGCCCGGTATCTCCGCCTGTACAGGCGCCGGTCGGAAACAGCTGGCCGGCTGGGACAGCAAGGAGGCATAGTATTGGGAAAAAAGAAGAAATTTCGAATATCGGATAAAATGTATTACTGGCTCATGGTTTTGCCGGCGATCATTCTGGTATTTTTGTTCAATACCAGGACATGGCCCGGTATTTTAGCGGCGTTCCAGGATTTTATACCGGTAAAAGGATGGTATGGATCAAAATGGGTCGGTCTCCGCAATTTCCGCGTTTTTTTCATGCAGCCCAACAGCTTTGGCATTATAAGAAATACGCTGGTGATGGCCGTCGGCAAGATCATATCTGTGCAGTGTATGGCCATTGCGTTTGCCCTTATGATCAATGAAGTACGCAATGCGAGGCTGAAAAAGCTCATCCAGACATTCACCTATCTTCCCCATTTTGTATCGTGGGTTATTTTTGCCACGATCCTGAAATCTTTTCTGGGAACAGACGGTATGATAAACATGGCCTTAAACAGTCTGGGTCTGGAGAAGTTCTCTTTTCTGGGGACGCCGTCTCTGTTTCAGCCATTGATGATCATTACGGAGACGATAAAGGAATTCGGATGGGCCGCCATCATTTACCTTTCCGCGATTACGGGGATCGACCCGGGATTGTATGAGGCGGCGGAGGTAGACGGGGCGCGGCGCTGGCAGCAGACACTGCATGTGACGATTCCGGGGATCCGCTATATGATCGTGATTCAGGCTGTGCTGCATCTGGGAAGCATTCTGAATGCGGGATTTGACCAGATCTTTAATATGTATAATACGTTGGTGATGTCCAGGGCAGATATCATTGATACATGGGTGTATCGTCAGGGCATCGTATCGATGAATTATGGCGTAGGTACAGCGGTGGGTCTGCTCAAAGGTGTGATAGCGCTGATACTGACTGCCGCTGCTTATTGGGCTGCGGATAAATTCGCTGATTATAAGATTTTCTGATGAGAGGGCAGAAATGAAGAAAAAAATGACAGTGGGTCATATGACCATAATTGTGGTGCTCATTCTGTTGGCGATTATATGTCTGTATCCGATATGGTATATGCTGATCTGTTCCGTCAGTGATAAAGTTTATGTAGAAGCAGGACGGGTAAGGCTTCTGCCTAAAGGCATCAATTTTACTTCCTATCAGCGTATTTTGGGCGATGAGCTGTATTTTTCGTCATTTTGGGTATCGGTGAGACGTGTGATCGCAGGATGTACATTGAATCTGACTCTATTGATATTGACGGCTTATCCTATGTGCCTGCCGCAGAAAAAGTTTCCGCCGGCACGGTATATTAAATGGTTCTTTATGGCCAATATGCTCTTTAACGGAGGGTTGATCCCGTCCTACGTACTGATGCGGCAATATGGACTGTTCGATTCTTTTTGGGCGTTGATCCTGCCGGGAGCTGTGCCATTGTGGAATCTCGTTCTGATGGTTAATTTCTTTAGAAATATTCCTTATGAACTGAATGAATCGGTTACGATCGACGGAGGAAATCCGCTGCAGATTTTGTTTCAGATCTACGTACCTCTGAGCAAGCCTTCTTTGGCCTGCATGTTTTTGTTTCAGTTTGTCGGTCATTGGAATTCCTATTTTGACGGACTGATGTACATTAACGACCGTGCGAAACAGCCGCTGCAGACGTATATTTATCAGCTGTCTGTACAGATCGATTTTTCAAAAATGGATGCGTCGCAGATTATGGCCCTGCTGCAGACATCTAATAAAACGTTGGAGTCAGCAAAGGTTTTCGTGGCGCTGATCCCGATCCTGTGTATTTATCCTTTTATTCAGAAGTATTTTACTACGGGTATGACTATGGGCGCCGTGAAAGGATGAGAGAGAAGGAAATGGCGGATTTCCTGAGGTTCTTCTTGTATTTCCGTCCGTCTGCGATTATACTGGACTCATGGCAGTAAAGCCTGCTGCCGCTGCCGCCTCCGCGCCCGCGCGGAAGTACAGAGTGTCCGGGAGGTTTGCGCCCGCGCGGAAGTACAGAGCGTCCGGGATGTTCGCGGGGCGCGCGGAAGTACAGAGTGTCCGGGATGTTTGCGGGCGCGCGGAAGTACAGAGCGTCCGGGAGATTTGCGGGGCGCGCGGAAATACGGACGGAAGGCGGCAGGCCGGAGAACCGACAGGAGGAGAAGCAATGATCGTACCAAAACATTACGAGAATCTCAGCGTACTGCATGAGAATACCATGCCCAACCGGGCGTATTATATCCCCGCGTCCGCGGGACAGAAGGATATCGTTATGGAGCGGGAGAGCTCCGACCGGTTCCAGAGTCTGGACGGCGTGTGGAAGTTTAAGTATTATGACAGCATTTACGATCTGCAGGAGGAATTCTATCGGGAGGACTATGATACGTCGGATTATGACGAGATCCCGGTGCCGTCCTGCTGGCAGAACCACGGCTATGACATTCACCAGTACACAAATGTCCGCTATCCGTTCCCCATGGATCCGCCTTATGTGCCCGAGGACGATCCGTGCGGCGCATATGTGCGGCATTTTTCCTATGAGAAAGACGCGGCGGCCCCGAGGGCCTGTCTGAACTTCGAGGGTGTGGATTCCTGCTTCTATGTGTGGGTCAACGGCGTCTACACAGGCTACAGCCAGGTATCCCATTCCACCAGTGAGTTCGACGTGACGGACAAGCTGCGGGAAGGGGACAATGTGATCGCGGTCCTGGTGCTGAAATGGTGCGACGGAAGCTACATGGAGGATCAGGATAAATTCCGCATGAGCGGCATTTTCCGCAGCGTTTATCTGCTGAAACGGCCTGAGAAGGGGATTTTCGATTATTTTGTGACGACAAAGATCGATTACGGCGGCGCGAAGGCCGCCGAGCCGGAGACGGCGATCCTGCGCGGAGGCAGCGCCGGGGTGCGGATCCGGATGAATTTCTTCGGCGGAAATGTGCCGGTGAAGGCGGTCCTTTACGACGCGGACGGAAATGTGACCGCGGAAGGTAGCGCGGAAGCCGCGGGAAGTGCGCAGGGGGCGGATCAGTGCGCTTCCGGGGCGGGACCGATCGGCGCGCAGGGGGCGGAAGAAAGTGCGCGCGAACTCCCGTATACCGCGGAGATCCTTCTTTCCGTGACGGATCCTGTTCTGTGGAACCCGGAGGTTCCGTATCTTTATCAGCTGGTTTTAGAGACAGAAGGTGAAATCATCGAGGAGCAGGTGGGGATCCGTGAGATCGCGGTCCGTGACGCCGTGGTTTATTTAAACGGCGTAAATGTCCTGTTCCACGGCACCAACCGCCACGATTCGGATCCGGTGACCGGATTTGCCGTCACATTGGAGCAGATCCTGACGGATCTGCGGCTGATGAAGGAGCACAACATGAACTGCATCCGCACCAGCCATTACCCGAACCGTCCCCAGTTCAGCCAGCTCTGCGACCGTTACGGCTTTCTGCTGATCGACGAGGCGGACAATGAGAGCCACGGCACCAACAGCATTTTTATGGATACCGTTGACTGGCAGGAGCGAAGCCGGCGCTGGAGCGCGCCGATCGCCGATAATCCGGCCTATACGGAGGCGACTGTGGACCGTACCCAAAGATGCGTCCATCGGGACAAGAACCGTCCCAGCGTTGTGATCTGGTCCATGGGAAATGAGTGCGGTTACGGGTGCACATTTGAGGAGGCTCTGCGGTGGACGAAGGCGTTTGACCCGACCAGGCTGACCCATTTTGAGAGCGCCCGCCATACCGACGGGAGCCGGAAGAACGACTACTCGAATCTGGACCTGTACAGCCGGATGTACGCGAGTATCGACGAGATGCGCGAGTATTTCGCGGGAAATCCGGACAAGCCGTTTATCCAGTGCGAATACAGCCACGCCATGGGCAATGGTCCCGGCGATCTGGAGGACTATTTCCAGGCGTTCCATCAGTATGACGGCGCCTGCGGAGGTTTTGTATGGGAATGGTGCGACCACGCCGTTGACATGGGGCAGTGGGAGGATGAGCGGTACGCGGATAGGACCGGCGGCGCGGCATATCTTCACCGCCGTACGAAATACGCCTACGGCGGCGACCATGGCGAATACCCGCATGACGGCAATTTCTGCATGGACGGACTGGTCTATCCGTACCGGAAGCCGCATACGGGACTTTTGGAGTACAAGAATGTGTACCGCCCGGCCCGGGTCGTGAGTTTCGACCAGGAAAGCCGGACTGTGGTGCTGCACAATTACATGGATTATGTAAATCTGGCGGATTACGTAAAACTGGTCTATGAGGTGGACTGCGATGGAAAGATCCTGGCGGAGGGCAGCCTGCTTCTGCCGCGGATCGCGCCCCACGGGGAGAATTCGGTGACGCTGAGCCTGCTGACCGTACCGGAGAAGGGGAAATGCTATCTGCGTCTGTACTATAAGCTGCGGAAGGATACGGGGCTTCTGAAGGCCGGCGCGGAGCTGGGCTTTGACGAGATCCCGCTCAAGAACGCGGACGGGCGGAATCAGACCGCGGCGGCGCTTATGGAGGGCGGCGCGGAGAGCCGCGGGCCTGTGTCCGACGGCGGTACGGCTGCCGTTTCCGTCGCGGAAGACGACCGGTATCTTTACGTCTCCGGCGCTGATTTTCACTATACCTACAATAAGCTGACCGGTATCTGGGCCGCGATGGAATACCGGGGGAAGCAGCTTCTTGAGAGGCCGATGGAATACAATATCTGGCGCGCGCCTACCGATAATGACCGGAATATCAGGCGCAGATGGTACGAGGCCGGCTACGACAGGGCCAGATCCCGTGCCTACGAGACTGTCTGCGACGTGGAAGACGGAGCGGCGGTGATCCGCACGGAGCTGTCTGTTTCAGCCGTTTCCATTCAGCGGATGATCCGTGTTGACGCGAGGTGGACCGTGCGGCCGGACGGGCGGATCGACATCCTTCTTCGCGGTACGCGGGATACGGAATTCCCGATGCTGCCGCGGTTCGGCCTGCGGCTGTTCCTGCCCGCGGAAATGCGCTGGGTCACCTACTATGGCATCGGTCCCGCGGAGAGCTATATCGACAAACGCCGCGCCGGCCGCCACAGCCGTTTTATGGCCGCGGTGGAGACGATGCACGAAGATTATATCCGCCCCCAGGAGAACGGCAGCCATTACGACTGCGACTATGTGCAGACAGCGGGAGAGGGAGTGGAGATGACCTTCGCGGGAGAGAAGACATTTTCCTTCAATGCTTCCGTCTACACGCAGGAAGAGCTGACGGCCAAGGCCCACAACTATGAGCTGGAACCGTGCGGCTGTACGGTGCTCTGCGTCGATTACCGGCAGAACGGCATCGGCTCCAACAGCTGCGGCCCGGCGCTTCTTCAGCAGTACCGTCTTGACGAGGCGGAGATGGAGTTCGCGGTCAGCATGATCGTAAGGGCTGACTGACCGGGGAACCCGATTTAAGTATAAAGCACTTGAATTTACGCTTCGTCCTTTATATAATAGACCGTAGAAAACCGGCCTGTTTCCGGCCGCGGACCGGCCGGGCATATTTGCCGGATAACGGATAAGGAGGTACGGTATGAGCTGCACGAAGACATTATTTGGGAAAATGGACGACGGTACGGAGGTGTACCGCTATACGCTTACGAACAGCAATGGCGCGTCGGCGTCGTTTACGGACATGGGGGCTGTGTGGCTGACCATGGAGGTGCCGGACAGGGACGGCAGGCTGGCGGACGTGGTCCTGGGCGTGGACACGGTGGACGCGCTCAAGGTGAACCCGGGCCACATGGGGGAGGTCGTCGGGCGCAACGCCAACCGGATCGGGGACGCGAAGTTTACGCTGAACGGAAAGACCTATCAGCTGGCGGCCAATAACGGTAAAAATAATCTTCACAGCGGCCCGGATTACTACCGGCTCCGCAAATGGGAAGCGGATGCGGAGGAGACGGCGCTGGGGACGATGATCGTATTTTCCCTGTTCAGCCCCGACGGCGACCAGGGGTATCCCGGCAACGCGGAGATCATGGTGTCCTATACGCTGACCGAGGACAACGCGCTGCAGATCGATTACCATGCCTCCTGCGACGAGGACACGGTGGTAAATATGACGAACCACGCCTATTTCAACCTGGCCGGCCATGATTCCGGCATCGCGACGGATCAGCTGATCCGGATCGACGCGGATCACTATACGGTGACCGACGACGGGAGCATCCCTACCGGGGAGATCGCGCCGGTGGAAGGGACCCCGCTTGATTTCCGCGCCGCGAAGGCCATGGCGGGCGAGATCGATACGGATTTCCACCAGGTGGCGCTCTGCGGCGGTTACGACAATAATTTCGTGCTGAACCACGAGCCGGGCGAGCTGTCCCTGGCGGCGAAGGCTTATGATCCGAAGAGCGGGCGGTACATGGAAGTCTATACGGATCTGCCGGGACTGCAGCTTTACGCGGGGAATTCCCTTTCCACGAAGCTGGGCAAGAACGGCACGGTCTATCATGACCGGGACGGCTACTGCTTCGAATCCCAGTATTTCCCCAACAACCTGAACTGCCCGGGCTTCGCCTCCTCGGTGCTGAAGGCCGGCGACGAGTATAAGACGACGACGATCTATCAGTTCGGAGTAGAGTAGGAAGTACGCGGCAGACTACCAGTTCGGAGTGGAGTGGGAAGTACGCGGCAAACTATCAGTTCGGGGCAGGATAATACATGGCAAAATCTTTATATATCGCGGAAAAGCCCAGCGTGGCCCAGCAGTTCGCCGCGGCGCTTAAGAAGAACTGGCGCCGGGCCGACGGCTGCCTGGAGGCGGACGACGCCATCGTGACCTGGTGCGTGGGCCACCTGGTGACCATGAGCTATCCGGAGGCCTACGATCCGGCGTATAAGCGCTGGAGCCTTCAGACGCTGCCTTTTCTGCCGAAAGAGTTCAAATACCAGGTCATTGACAGTGTGGCGAAGCAGTTTAACATTGTCAGCGGCCTTTTAAACCGGCCGGATGTGGACGTGATCTACATCTGCACCGACTCCGGGCGGGAGGGAGAGTACATTTACCGCCTGGTGGACCAGATGGCCGGGGTGAAAGGAAAGACGCGCAGGCGCGTCTGGATCGATTCCCAGACGGAGGAGGAGATCCTGCGGGGGATCCGTGAGGCGAAGGACTGGGCGGAGTATGATAATCTGTCTGCCTCCGCCTATTTGCGCGCCAAGGAAGACTATCTGATGGGCATCAATTTTTCACGGCTGCTGACGCTGAAATACGGCGGCGCGGTCTCCGGCTTCTTAAAACAGGACCGGACGGTGGTCAGCGTCGGCCGGGTGATGACCTGCGTGCTGGGCATGGTGGTGCGCCGGGAGCGGGAGATCCGGGAATTTGTGAAGACGCCGTTCTACAGGGTGATCGGAACCTTCGGGAAGACGGCGGACGGTCCGGGAAGGGACGAAAGGGAAACCGCCGGGAGCGCGCCGCTCGTCTTTGACGCGGAGTGGCGGTGCGTGGAAGGGTCGAACTATTACGGAACGCCGTTTCTGTATAAAGAGAATGGGTTTAAGGAGCGGAAGACCGCGGAGGAACTGATCGCGTATCTGACGGGAGGCGGCGCGGCGCCGGGGCAGGAAGCGCCGGCTTCGGCCGGCAGACCGGAGGCGCAGCCGGAGAGCCGGCCGGATCAGCCGGATCGGCCGGAACATCTCACCGCCGTGATCGCATCCGTCGAGCGCAAAAAGGAGACGAAGAATCCGCCGCTTCTTTATAACCTTGCGGAGCTGCAGAACGACTGCTCGAAGATGTTCAAGATCAGCCCGGACCAGACCCTGCAGATCGTGCAGGAGCTTTATGAGAAGAAGCTGGTCACATATCCGAGAACCGACGCCAGGGTATTGTCCACGGCGGTGGCAAAGGAGATCCACAAGAATATCGGCGGCCTGCGCCAGTTCGCGCCGCTTCAGGCGTTCGCGGAGGAGATCCTGCAGAGCGGAAGCTACAAGAATATCGCGAAGACCCGCTATGTGAACGACAAGCAGATCACCGACCACTACGCCATCGTGCCGACCGGGCAGGGCTTTGGGGCGCTGCGCAGCTTAAAGCCGCTGGCGCTTAAGGTCTACGAGGTGATCGCCAGGCGTTTCTTAAGCATTTTCTATCCGGCGGCAGTTTATCAGAAGACGTCGCTGGAGCTTGCGCGGCTGGGCGAGCATTTCTTCGTGAGCTTCAGGGTGCTGGCGGAGCCGGGGTATCTGAAGGTGGCCGACGTAACCGGCGGCAGGAAGAAGGCCGGTCGGGAAGATGAGCCGGCGGCGGAGACAGCTGCCGAAAATGGAAACGCAAAAAAGGACGCGGAGGCCGGCTCTGATGATTCCGAGCGCAACCGCCGTGATCTGGAGAATCCGGAATTCTTAAAGATGCTGGCGTCGCTGAAAAAGGGCATGGAGCTGGGTGTCTTTGGCTTTACGATCAGAGAAGGAGAGACGTCGCCGCCCAAGCGCTATACCTCCGGTTCCATGATCCTGGCCATGGAGAACGCGGGCCAGCTGATCGAGGACGAGGAGCTGCGGGCCCAGATCAAGGGCAGCGGCATCGGCACCAGCGCCACCAGGGCGGAGATCCTGAAGAAGCTGGTGAATATCAAATATCTGGCTCTGAACAACAAGACGCAGGTGATCACGCCCACGCTTCTGGGCGAGCTGGTCTATGAGGTGGTGGCCGCGTCGATCCGCCAGCTTCTGAACCCGGATCTGACGGCAAGCTGGGAGAAAGGGCTGACCTACGTGGCGGAGGGCAGCATCACCCCCGACGAATACATGGAGAAGCTGGAGCGTTTCGTGGCCGGCCGGACCGGGAGCGTGATGCGGTTAAATAACCAGTACCAGCTGCGTGACAGCTTTGCCGCGGCGGCCAGGTACTATAAGAGATGAAGAAGCCTGGAAAGGTTTATCAGGTTTTGCAGGGACGGCATGGTCTCGGACATGCTGTCTCCTGCAACAATCCGCTTTATTTCAAATTATATTGTTCCAAAAATTCTGAAACGGTCAAAACGGCGGGATCTTTCGGAAAATGCTTTGTATTTCCTGTAATCAGCTTTGCCCCGCAAAACTTTGCAACCTCATAAAATTTTTTGTCCGCTTCATCTGTAAAATCTACGTTCAGCGGTTCTGCAACCACACTGCGCCCGTTATCGGTAATCCAATCAAGCAAAGCGCTCACTTCACTGGCCGTAAATTTGAATTTCGGTCTTATTAAAACTTCCTTATACTCGCTTAAAATTCTGTAATCATAGCAGGGGATGAGTCTTCCGCTGATTATCAAACTCAGAATCCTTGCTGGAGCTCCGTTCTTTGACCATAAAGCCGATACAAGAATATTTGTGTCAATCACCGCAAGCATGATCAGTCTCCCCGGCGCGCGGCGGATATTTCGGCTTTGATTTCCTCATCAGTCATATAGCCGTTTTCCGCCGCTTTCATACGCATAGAATTAAAAGCAAGCATTGCCCTCGCCTGTCTGACCGCTTTTACAGTTTCTTCAAAACCGCCATCAGCAATATCGATCAAAAGCGCCGTCGGTTTGCCATTGTTCGTAATGACAACCTCGCCGTCGGAAGAAAGATTATCCCATATGCTTTTTGGAGTAGTTCTTAAATCTCGTACCGTGTAAAAATTCATATTAATCACCTCATAGCTATTATACGATATCGAGTCACAATTGTCAACGAATTGTGAGACGTTTTATGGTATGCAAAAAGGTTGGTACGTAAAAGGAGAAATGCATAAAATTAGGCAGCTTTCATAGAATCTGCCTAATTGTGAAATAAGTTTCATAATGTTTTGAAACTGCATTGACACTCCTGTTATTATTGTTGTAATATCATCTCAAGAGAACAAAACAAAATCAATTTCACCGAAACCCCCAATATTATCTGATATTAATGGATAGCTTTTCAGAAATGAAAAGACGGACTCCTTAATTTTGTGCGCCCTTATGAGAGGCGATGCGATGACCTTTCGGCGTATGATATCGGATGAAAAAGGGCAGGATTATAAGGATGACCAGCAAGATGCTCATTTTTGAACGGGAAGACCGGCAGCATGGCCTGCAGACCGCAAAGATGAGATGCAAAAAAGGGCAGCAAATGACTCGGAAGCGCAAAGAAAGGATAATGTGTTATGAAGCTTGCAACATTTATGTGGAATGGGATTGAAAGCTGGGGACTGGTGCTCCCAAAAGAGGACGGGACAGAATGGGTGTACGAACCGGAAAAATGCGAAAAGGCTTTTTGGAATGTATGCGGGATGAATGGGACGAATGGCTATTATATGTGCCTTCCTGAGTTTATGCCTGACCGCAAATGGCCGGACACCTTAATGGATTTTCTCAAAATGGGCAGCGAGGGAATGGAACGTCTGAAACGGTTTGAGACATTTCTTATACG
>CANQGA010000067.1 GCA_947600145.1 uncultured Lachnospiraceae bacterium
GCGTTCCGGCGCCGGTATCGGCTCCGCATACACAGGCTGTTCCGGTTCCGGTATCGGCTCCGCGTACACCGGCTGTTCCGGCGCCGGTGCAGGCTGCGCGTACACAGGCTGTTCCGGTGTCTGCCAGAAACCTCCCTGGTTCGCTCCGCCGAACGCCGCCTGCATTTCCGGCGCGACAGCCGCCGGATCAAGCGCCACCGTTATTTCCTCGGCATGAACGGCGGGCCTGCAGTACGGACATGAGCTATGTTTATCCGCATCGTAAAAATGTCCATTCGCGCATCGTCTAAGATTCATGGTTCTCCTCCTTATAGCTATTATTTCTCCGCCTAAAGGCAGAGTAATATCACGCTTGTATTGTCCTGCTTCGCGCCCCCCGCGGCCAACGCGCCGTCAAGCAGCTGTCCGGCCCTGGCTTCCGGCGGTTCTGCGGAAGCCAGGATCTGCCGGATCCTCTCATCCGGCAGGCTTTTATAGAGTCCGTCGCTGCAGAGAAGAATCTGGTCTCCCGGCCTTGCCGGAAACGCGTTTTCGCTGATGTCCGCCATCCGCAGACCGCCCATTCCCAGATAGCTGACCAGGGCCTCCCCTTTGGGTTCTTCTCTTCTGTATACTTCCCGGTCGATCCGTCCGGCCTCAAGCATCCGATCCAGCAGCAGGCGGTAATTGTGCGCCCGCACCGGACATATCAGTTCTCCGGCCCGATACAGATAGAGCCGGCTGTCGCCCACAGACGCCCAGAACAGCCCGGCCGGTCCCAGGATCACCGATACCAGCGTCGATCCGGCGCCGATCCGCCGCCCTCCGGCCTCGATTCCGAAGACCGCCTCATCGATCCGCGGAAGCAGCGTCCGGTAGAAATCAGGAACTGACGCGATCCGCCGGCTGTAAAAGCTTTCCGCCAACATCCGGACAGCCAGTTCACTGGCTTTCTCTCCTCCGTTCAGCCCGCCCATGCCGTCGCATATGACGGCCAGAAGCTGATCTTCGCTCTCTCCGACAAACAGCGTGTCCTGCTGGCTCTCCCTCCCGCCGACCGAGGACAGGGCCGTATAGCAGGGCCGGCCCGTCATGACATCCACACCGCTACCGCGGAATAATTGTCCATTCCGGTTCCGGCGCCGTGCCGGACAACCAGGTCTTCCATGGAATCCAGCCATTGATCAACCGAAGCGCTCACGGCCAGCAGCGCGGTCATCTCATTCTCATCGATCAGTTCCCAGAAGCCGTCAGAACACAGCAGAAATGCCTGCCAGCCCCACCGGGGTACAGGCGCGGCCAGCTGGTATTCCCGACGGTTCCATTCCACCCCCATCACGCGGAGAAGCCGGTTCCGGTCCGGATGCCTGCGGATCTCGCGCTCGCTGATCTCTCCGGCGGCCGCCAGCATCTGCGGCACGCTGTGATCCAGCGTCCGTCCCGCCAGTTTCCCGTCCTGAAAATAGTAAATCCTGGAATCCCCGATATGGCCCCAGCGGACCGTCCGGTCGTCGGCCAGAAGCGCGGTCATGGTCGTCTTCATGCTCCGGCTGTCGCCGGTCCGGCGCTGCAGCTTCAGGATCTCGGCCTGCCCCGCTTCAAAAACCGCTTCCAGCGCCGCCTCCGTACAGCCGCCCGCCTCAAACTGCAGGATCGCCTGTTTTACCGCGGCCTGCGACGCTTCATCGCCCTTTCCGTGGCCCCCGAGGCCATCCGCCAGAAAGAAGCCATACTGATTTCCTTTCTGGTGCATCCCGGTACAGTCTTCATTCACCGGCCGGCTGCCAATGCGGTTCACAATTTTATATGTAACCACGTCCTTCTCTCCTGTTCCGGCTGATCAATCACCTTTTTGATGCTATTTTAGTCCGATTTGAAAAGGATGTCAATAAAAGATACCTACGCGCCTGTGCCTCCGCTGATCTCCTTCATCTTCTCCTCCGTCAGGATATATTTCTTGTGGAAATAGAAGACGGCGATCAGAAGCCCGGCGATCGGCAGAACCGTCATCGTCAGCCTCAGCCCCATGACCGACGAGGCGGCCGCCTCGACCGCGGCCGACGTCTCAGACGTATCGCCGTTTAATTTCGTCACCGACAGGCATACGGCGGCGATCAGCGCGGCCACGCCGCTGGCCAGCTTGACCACGAAGGTCTGCATGGAAAAGATCACGCTCTCGTCGCGGCGGTGGTTCTTCCACTGGCCGTAATCCACGGTGTTGGCCAGGAACACGGTGGTCAGCACCGTCAGCATGCCGAACGCCACGAAGATGAAAAACGCCGGCACGAACAGGGCGAAGATGCTGGTCACGCCGAGAAGCATGAGGACAAGAAGCGCGGCGTATCCCACGATGGCCAGGATAAAGCTCAGGTAGAACACTTTTATGGCGCTTAAAAACTTCCGGACCAGCGGGAACATGATCATCATGGACAGGATCTGGATCCCTCCGCCGAAGGTATTGAACAGCGTGTAGCTGTTGTACCAGGCCTCGCCGCCGAAATCATATTTGAAGAAATAGATCACCAGGTTGGACGTGATATAAAGAGAGCAGTTGATCAGCACGATGCTGATGACGACCGTCATCGCCTGGTCGTTCTGCAAAAGAGCCTTAAACATCTGCCCCACCGACGGCGACTCCACATCCACGGTGGATTTCTCCTTGATGCACGCGCAGGTGATCGTGATAAATACGATGAAAAGCACCGCCAGGATCAGCGCGAACCGGGCGAAGCCCGCACGCTCATTGCCCTGTCCCAGACTGTAAACGCATTTCATCGTGACGATCGTGACAAGCGCCGAACCGACGCCCGCGCAGGAACGGCCCAGCGTTGACAGGCTCTCCCTTTCCTGGCCGCCTTCCGTGAAGGCCGGGATCATGGACCAGAACGGAATGTCCATCATCGTGTAGGTCACGCCCCACAGGATATAAGTGACCGCGGCGTACGCGATCAGCCCGCCGCCGTTTACCGCCGGAGGCGCCGCGAACATGAAATACAGAAGCACCGCGTTCGTCACCGTGCCGATCATAAGCCACGGCCGGAATTTCCCCCATTTCGTCCGGGTCTTCGCTACGATGACTCCCATGACCGGGTCGTTGAACGCGTCAAATACCCGTGCCGCCATCAGGATCACACCCATGGCGATCGCGCTGACTCCCAGGATATCCTGATAGTAGTACAGGATATAGCTGGCGGACAGCATGTAGACCATGTCCTTTCCCACGGCTCCCAATCCGTAGGATGCTTTCTCTTTCGCTGTCAGTTTCATCTCTGTCTCTCCTTCTGCCTCGATAGATTGCAACGCATTCACAGGCCGGGCGGCGCAGGCGTAAAACGCAGCCGCGCAGGCGCCGCGCCGCTGTCTCTGTACTCAGTTTACCATATCCGAAAACATTTGTCATCCGGAAAGATTGTTAACCATCCCCCAATATTATGTTGACAATCCATGTCTCATTCTGTATAATCATCATGGATGCGAAAGCATCCTGAAAGCCGGGCGCGGGCCATTGCAGAGACATCCGGGAACGACATCGGCCATGCGTCCGGATTCGGAATTCCACGGCCGCGGAGAGGATCCGCAGCCGTATTTCCATATAATTGAAAGGAGAATCTCACATGCGTTTATCAGACAATACGACAGCAAGACCGTTCCTGACCATCCGCGAGATCACGCTCACCGCGCTTATGACCGCGGTCATCTGCGTGCTTGGACCGGTCTCATTTCCGATCCCGTTCTCGCCGGTCCCCATTTCCCTGGGAACCCTGGCGATCTATCTGACCGTCTATATACTGGGCCTGAAGCGGGGCTTCATAAGCTGCGCGGCCTACCTGCTCCTCGGCGCGGCGGGGCTTCCGGTGTTCACAGGCTTCTCCGGCGGACTGGCCAAGATGGCCGGGCCCACCGGCGGCTATATGATCGGTTATCTGTTCCTGGCGGCCGCGGAGGGCTGGTTCGTCGATCATTTTCACGGAAAGAAGCTTTACGCGGTGGCCGGCATGGTCTCCGGCACCGCCTTCTGCTACCTGTTCGGCTCCCTGTGGCTGGCTTATCAGATGCACCTGACCTTCTTCGGCGCGCTGGCCATGGGCGCGGTTCCCTATCTGCCCGGAGACGCGGCCAAGATCGCGATCGCGCTGTCTCTTGGAAGCGCGGTGCGGTACGCGCTCAACCGGGGGAATCTGCTGGACTGAGCCGGGGCGCGCCCCCTTTATATGAATTCTTTGATCATCAGCGTCCCTGCCGGTCCCAGGATCACGCCCGGGATCCCGAACAGCTGAAGGCCGATATAGATCGAGATCAGCGTCGCCAGCGGCGACAGCCCGACTTTATCGCCCAAAAGCTTCGCCTCCAGAAATTCCCGCAGAAGATAACAGGCCGCGTACAGAACCAGCAGGAACGCGCCTCTCTGCCATCTGCCCCGGAAGAAGCAGATCAGGGCCCAGGGCACGAACACCGTGCCGGTGCCGAAGAGCGGCAGCGCGTCGAGAATCCCCAGGCCGATCCCGGCCAGGATATAATAGGGATTTTTCAGGAAAAATAAGCCCGCGGCGCACAAAAGCATCGTAAAGACGAGAATGATCCCCTGCGCGCGCAGATAGGCCCGGCCGACCAGGCCAAGCACCCGGCCGATCCGCGCGAATTCTTCACGGAACGCCGAATTCTCCATCCGGCTTCGTATCTCATCCATTTCCCGCACGAACAGCATTACTCCCACAATAAACAGGATCATGACGATCGCCAGCCCGACGGCGCCCTGGGCCAGCGACATGGAATTGCCCATCAGATAAGGCATCATCCCCTGCTTCATCCGGCTTCCGAGTCCCCGGATCATATCCTGCGCCAGATACACCATCGTATCTTCCCTGAGCGTCAGGCGCCTCTCCAGCAGATGGCATATGCCGGTCAGCCACCGGTTCAGCTGCTCCAGCCATTCCGGCATCCGCTCCATCAGAAGCACGGCCTGTTCACAGAGCCGCCGTCCTCCCGCATAGACCGCGGCGCCGCAGACGCCAAGGAAAAGCGCCAGTTCCAGCGCGGCGGCCACGCACGGCGCAATGCCGAACTCACGGTCCCGCAGCCGGATCCGCAGCCGGGCGGATATCTTTTCCGCCGACGGTTTTAAGAGGACTGCCGCCGCCGCGGCAAACACAAAGGGAGCCGCAAGCGGCAGCATATACTTAAAGATCAGATACACTCCCGCGGCGACTCCCGCAATCCGCAGTATTCTCTTTCCTTTTTCGTCCATAATCCATGATGTCCTTCCCTGCCGCCGCTTTCCGCAGCCGTTCTCTTAGATTATGAACGCAATTCCGCCGGTTTATTCCGTTTTGCCGGACTCCTGCCCTGAGCCGTTTCCGTGTTCCGCAGCTTCCCGGTCCAGGATCCCCCACACAAAATCATGGGGTCTCAGCCATACCTTCCCTTCGCTTCCGATCTTCTCACCGGTCAGCAGATCCGTCCCGCCCTCCGTCCAGACGGTCTCCTTCCGCTCCCTGCTGAAATTATAGATCCCGACCAGCGTTTCCTTCCTGCCCGTCCGCTTAAGGATCAGCACGCCGTCGTCCCCGCTTTCGCAGGTCACGGCTTTCGCGTGGGTCCCGAACGCCTCATGCTCCGCCCGCAGCGTCTCCAGCCTGCGCAGGGCCGTAAACAACTGCTCCTGCACGGTGCCGGGCCTGCCGATATTCTTTACCAGATTCCACTGGAACGTCCCCCGGTGGATATAGCGGGAGTCCAGACGCTTCTCCGGATCGTCCTTGTAGCTGTAATCGTTCACCTGCCCGACCTCGTCGCCGCTGTAGATCACCGGGATCCCGGCCTGGAACAGCATGAACGCGTGCAGCATCACATCCAGGCGGATCGCCCGCTCCATGCCGTGTTCGTCGCCGCAGAAGCCGGCCTTCTCCACGCCGCACATGGACGCCGTAGTCCCGCAGAACCGCGCGTCACGGGTGATCGGGTCGTTGTTGTAGAGCTCGCCGCGGCTCGGGCTGTCCTCCAGTTTCCCGGTAAAGAAATCGTTGAGGAACTGCTTGTGCGGCACCTGCTGCATCCCCCACCCCGCCAGCGTATCATAGTCCAGCCCCCAGCCGATATCGTCATGGCAGCGGAGATAATTTAAAAATGTATACTCCCGAGGAAGGCTGTACACGGCGTCCAGCTGTTTCTTAAGGAGCCGCACGTCCTGGGTCGCCACCGTATGCCAGACCGTCGCCATCGTCGTCACATTGTAGAGCATATGGCACTCCGGCTTCTTAACAGTGCCGAAATACGGAGCCACCTTCACCGGCTCCATGACCACCTCGCCCAGCAGGAGCGTCCCCGGGCATACCGCCTCGCCGATCATGCGCATCATGCGCACCAGCGTATGTACCTGGGGCAGATTGCGGCAGGTGGTCCCCAGCTCTTTCCAGATATAGGGCACCGCGTCCAGACGGATCACGTCGATGCCCAGATTCGCCAGGAACAGATAGTTGTAGACCATCTCGTTGAACACCACGGGGTTCGCGTAGTTTAAATCCCACTGGTACGGATAGAAGGACGTCATCACGTGCTTGCCCACGTCCGGCAGCCAGGTGAAATTACCCGGCGCCGTCGTCGGGAACACCTGGGGCACGGTCTTCTCGAACTGCATCGGGATCTCCCAGCTGTCGTAGAAGAAATACCGGTCCTGGTACTCCTTCTCCCCGGCGCGCGCCCGCCTTGCCCACTCGTGGTCCTCGGAGGTGTGGTTCATCACGAAATCCAGGCACAGGCTGATCCCCTGCTCATGGCACCGGTCGGCCAGCGCCTCCAGGTCCTCCACCGTTCCCAGTTCCTTCTGCACCTTCCGGAAATCCGCCACCGCGTAACCGCCGTCAGAACGGCCCGCCGGGGATTCCATAAGCGGCATCAGATGCAGATAATTGACGCCGCAGGACCTCACATAATCCAGATGCTCCGCCACGCCCTTCAGGTTCCCGGCAAACTGACCCACATACATCATCATGCCCAGGATGCCGCTTCCGCGGAACCACTCAGGATCCGCCTCCCGCTCCGCGTCAAGGGCTTTCAGCGAATCCTTCCGGGCGTTAAAGATCCCCCGCAGATTCGCGCAGAGCTCGGCAAAACGCGCCTCGTCATTATATAATTCCATATAGAGCCACTTCAGCTCGTCGTAATGTACTGCAAGCCGCTCTTCAAAAATGTCACGCTTTTCTTCCACTGTATCACTCCCTCATAACCGGTACTCCCGTTATTCTATCATTTCACCCGGCGGCTGTCAATCCACAGCACGCGCAGCAGCGGCACGCGGCAGCCCCATTGCGGCACGCTGTTTGCTTTTCCGAAGGTTTTTGCCGGGATGATTTTCTGCCGTAACCGCTAATATCCGGCCGCTATTATGCCGAAATGCCGTTTTTGTCAATATGCATCAATATTGGCTTGATATTAAACCGCGTTTCGGTATATAATGAAAGCGGACGTTAGCAGCTTATGTAATATTTCACAACCGGATCCCGGATTTTCGACTGTTTTTATGTGCGTTACGTTGAACATTTCTGAGTAGTATTGTTCTGCATGGGCCATGTGCCGACGAAAGGAGCCAAATTATGAGCAACGTCCTGTCTTCTATTTTTCCTAACGAGAGGTTCGTTGACCTGAGTTTATATCAATATGGGTGGGAACAATGTGAACCTCTCCATTCCTGCGGCCCCGGCGCATGCGGCCACTACCTGTTTTACTATGTAATCTCAGGGGCAGGGACGCTGACCGCCCCGGATTCGGGCGGCACGGATCATGAATATCATCTGAAAAGCGGAAACGGTTTTATGCTCTTTCCACGGCAGATCGCTTCCTACCGCGCAGATGAGCATCACCCCTGGGAATATACCTGGGTGGAGTTTGACGGCCTGAAGGTGAAAGAAGCACTGGAGGTGGCGGGCCTGACCATGGAAGCGCCCGTCTACCACGCGAACACCCGCGAACTGAGCATGGAGCTTAAGAATGAAATGCTCTACATCGCCCAGAACCCGGACCAGTCGCCGTTCCATCTGATCGGTCATCTGTATCTGTTCCTGGATTATTTAACGCGCTCTTCATCTGCCCGGCAGCTGGTGCAGACCGGAAAGCAGCAGGATTTCTATGTGCGGGAGGCCCTGTCGTTCATCGAACAGAATTTCCAGAACGATATCTCCGTGGAGGACATCGCGTCCTTCTGCAACTTAAACCGCAGCTATTTCGGCAAGATCTTCCGCGACGCGGTGGGCAAGACGCCTCAGGAATTCCTGATCAGCTACCGGATGGGCAAGGCGGCGGAGCTTCTGAAGCTGACATCGCTCTCCATCGGCAGCATCAGCAGCGCCGTAGGCTACCCGAGCCAGCTGCATTTCTCAAGGGCTTTTAAAAATGTATACGGAGTTTCGCCGAGAGAATGGCGGAATGAGAATAAACTGATCTCAAAATAGGGGGCCGCGCGCGGCCCCCTTTCCGGATCGCGTCTTCAGTGTCTTACATGGCTGAACCATGGACTCACCTGTTTCTGATTTGTACTTCCTTTGTACTTTAATCATTATGCCGCGAAGCCGCGAATTTATGTATGCGGCTATATGTGGACTGCCCTGTTCCGCCGAAAGCCGCCCTCGGACCTTCCCCGGCGCCTTACTGTCCGGCGTTTTCAAAGAGCGCGAAGGCCGGGTGATCCGCTTCCATCGAAAATGTCATCGTCTCCCCGGTGGAAGGGTGGACGAATGTCAGGCCGCAGGCGCACAGAGCCGGCCGCGCTGACTGACCGGGATACCCTGCCTGGGCCGGCCATGCTGACTGAGCCGGCTGGTCCGGTCGCGCTGACGGATCCGGCTGACCCGGCCGCGCTCCGTAGCGGGCGTCGCCCCAGAGCGGCAGCCCGTGTCCCGCGAACTGCGCGCGGATCTGATGATGGCGTCCGGTGAGCAGTTCGATCTCCACGAGCGTCAGCGGCCCCGCTTTCTCCGCCGCGCCAGCCGCTTTCTCCGCCGCGCCAGCCCCTTTCTCCGCCGCGCCAGCCGCTTCCCGCGGCGGATCATCCCGCACGCCCAGCACCCGGTACCTCAGTTCGGCGCGTTTCGCGCCGTTTATCCCCTTTTCCACAATCTTCGACCGATTCTCCCGCGGCTCTTTCAACAGATAATCCACAAAGTTACCCACATTATCCACACATCTGCCGCATACGACGGCACGATATATTTTTTTCACGCGGCCCGCCTGGATCTGAGCGCTTAAGACAGCGGCGGCCTCTTTTGTCTTCGCGTAAACCATGATTCCCGACACCGGTTTGTCGAGTCGGTGGATAACTCCCACATACGGTTCCGCCGCGGATGTGGATATCCTGTGACTTTTCTGATCCGCCGGGGCTGTTTCCCTGATATGGTTGCGGATCTCGCTGACCATATCCGGCTCGAAGGAGTGCCTGGCCTGAGACTCCGTTCCCGCGGGCTTCTTTACGACTATGATCTCCTGATCCTCATAAAATATCTCCAGCATTTTCATTCTCCGAAATTATTATTTTTTTCATTCAGGTCTTGCATTTTACGCGCAGAAAGGATATACTATATTACAAGATGTGGTTTTTAAAACCAGATGTCAGAATACGGAGGTGACTATATGAATACAAAAGGAAAAACATTTCATATCAAGGATCCGGGCAGCGCCATTACCCACTTCATCGGCATGGTCCTGGCTATGCTGGCGGCGGTTCCCCTGCTCCTGAAAGCGCACTATGAAACAGGAAATCTCGCCGCGGGCGCGCTGACCATCTTCATCGTCAGCATGATCCTTCTGTACGCGGCCAGCACCATCTATCATACCTTCGATATCTCACCGGCGGTGAACAAGGTGCTGCGCAAGATCGACCATATGATGATCTTCATCCTGATCGCCGGAACCTACACGCCGGTCTGCCTGGTAGTGCTCGGGGACCGCACCGGGTGGATGCTTCTGGCCCTGGTCTGGACCATCGCCATCGTCGGCATCCTTATCAAGGCCTGCTGGATCACCTGCCCCAAATGGTTTTCCTCCGTCCTCTACATTTCCATGGGCTGGGTCTGCGTTCTGGCTTTCACCAGGATCGTGCAGGCGCTTCCCAGGGCCGCTTTCTGGTGGCTTCTGGCAGGCGGACTGATCTATACCGTGGGCGGCGTGATCTATGCGCTGAAACTGCCGATCTTCAATTCCAGGCATAAGTACTTCGGTTCCCACGAGATCTTTCATCTGTTCGTCATGGGAGGCAGCTTCTGCCATTATGTGATGATGTACCGGTTCGTGGCGTAGATCCTCCGGAGGAACCGACTGTATCCGGATATTTTGAACGGGGTGCTGCGACAGAGAAATCTGCAGCACCCCGTACTTCTTTGTTATCGGTGGATTCAATCTGTCAGACCAGGATCAGGACTCCTGTTTCGGCCCGCTTTCGGAATCCGGATCCCCGCCCGCGCGCTCCGCGGACTCCGCATCTTCGGCGGCCGGCAGCGCGTTCTCTCCGGTCTCCGTATCCGCGACAGCCGGCAGCGCATTCTCTCCGGTTTCCGTATCCCCGGCGGCCGGCAGCGCGTTCTCTCCGGTCTCCGTATCCCCGGCGGCCTCCCCGCCGTCCGTTTCGCCCCCTCCGGCAGTATCCGCGGCGCCGTCATTTCTCACAAACATCCTGTAGACCGGCTCCTCGCCTCCCTCCGAAAGCTCCTCATCCGCGAACAGCGGCCGCATCTCCTGATCGTCCCTCTCTTCCTTCGGCATCAGCTTCTTGAAAACACGCTCCAGAAGGTAGGAATCGAGGAATGCCATCAGCGGAAGCCCAAGCATGCTCAGCACAGGCAGGGTCGTCAGCGTCAGGATCACGATCAGGACGTCGATGGCAATGATACCGATGGTGTACAGCAGATACCGCACAGACAGCAGAAACGCGTTCATGATCGTCTGTTTGATCGTACCGTAAAACCGGGCCAGAATCGCAAAAACATAATTGATCATCGCGAACCACACGACGAACATGCCTATAAACAGCGCCGTCGCCAATATCCTGGGCGTCCCGGCCGGAACCACATTGGCCGTGATCACAAACCACACATCCGCCCCCAGGATGATCCCGGTAGCCAGGAAGATCAGCCAGATGATCGTAGCCTGCCGGAAATTCTGCTTAAAGGAATGAAAAAAAGACCGGATCGTATAGCCGTCCTCATCCCGGACCAGCTTCAGCGTTACATAGTACACGGCCGTCGTGCTGGCGCCGATGGTAAAGATCGGGATGCTGCACAGGATCCAAAGGATATTTAAGACCAGCACGTCCCAGAATTTGCCGATGAAACGCATCACCGGGTTATCGTAATTAAAAAGTCCCTTCATCGTATTGCTTTCCTCTTTTCTTTAACATTTCCTGCCGCGCAGAGAAACTTTACTATTCATTATATCTGATATCCCATAAAAAATCAATTTGTTCAGACATATCTGATGATTTTTTTGCAAATCCGCAGGTTTCAAGCACTCGGATCGACGCCGTATTGGCACTGTCCGCCCTCGCCCGGACGACAAGACGTGCGGGGCCGCGTCCGGGGCCGCCGCATGCGGCCTTCAGCACAGCCTGGATCCCGCGGCACGCTTCCGCCGCGTACCCGCGGCCGCGGTAAGGCGTGAAAATATGATATCCTAATTCCAGGAATACCGTCTCCTCCGCAGAAGCGGCATCTCCGGCTCCCCCCATCTGGCAGCTGTCCGGAATGACGCCCGCCTTGCCGACGAGCCTGCCGCTCTCCTTATCGGCCAGAGCCCAGAGACCGCATTCATAAAATCCATACTGATGACGGATGTACATTTCCAGCCGTTCTGGCGTATAAAAGATACGATCCGCGTCACTGTCCCCGTCCTCCCGCCAGACATGGGCCGCGTCTTCCGCGGTAAACTCGCGGATCACCAGCCGCTCTGTCTCCGCGATGATCCACGGCAGGCCAAGATGGCGGCGCAGCACCCGCTCCAGATACCGCTCATCCGCGTCTTCCGGCGCTTCTACCACGTACCGGGCAGGGAGAAATTCTCCCGGCCGTCCGGACCGCTCCCTCTGATTCTCCACGCCAACAACGGCCCTCCCGGCGGCCTGCGCCGCCAGAAGGGCCTCTTTCTCATCCGACAGGACTATCATGTACGGCTTTCCCTCTGCCCATACGGTTCGTTCTTCCGTCACGTCGTTCTCCGTTTCCGCCGAGATACCGCCGGCATCTCTTTTACCGTTTCTCCGGTTCCGCGTATTCCTCGCCGAACGTCTCCACCGTAACAGCCTTGATCTTCTGCTCTTTCAGCGGCCGGTCGTTATAGTCCGTCCGCACGGAAGCGATCTCATCCACCACGTCCATTCCCTCCGTCACCTTGCCGAAGGACGCGTAGGCGCCGTCCAGATGGGGCGCGTCCTCATGCATGATAAAAAACTGGGAACCGGCGGAATTCGGATTCATCGCGCGCGCCATCGAAAGCACGCCTCTCGTGTGCTTTAAGCTGTTCGGGAATCCGTTCTGGGCGAACTCACCCTTGATGGAATATCCGGGGCCGCCTGTTCCGATCCCGTCCGGGCACCCGCCCTGGATCATGAAGCCGCTTATCACCCGGTGGAAGATCAGTCCGTCATAGAATCCTTTCCTGACCAGGCTGATAAAATTCCTGACCGTGTTCGGAGCGGTCTCCGGGTACAGTTCCGCCTTGATCTTCTTTCCGTTCATCATCTCGATCGTTACGACTGGATTTGGCATAGTTTCTGTCTCCTTTATATGATATTATATTCCTTCTCGTGGCCGATGGTCGTACTCTCCCCGTGGCCCGGGTACACTTCCGTGTCGTCCGGCAGCGCGAACAGCTTCTCCGACACCGACACAAACAGCTTCTCCTGACTGCCGGTAGGCAAATCCGTCCGCCCCACCGATTCGCAGAACAGCGTGTCGCCGCTTATGAGCACCGCGTCGTCCCCGTCATAGTAACAGACGCTGCCCTCCGTGTGGCCCGGCGTGAAAATGACCCGCCAGGAGGCGTCCGCAAGATGAAGCACCTCTCCGTCCCGCAGAAGCCGGTCCGCTTCCAGGCTCATGGTCTCGCCGGTCATACCGGTCAGGTTCATCGCCGGCTCCTCCAGAAGCGCCTGCTCCTTCTCACCGGCGAAGACCGGCGCGTGAAATGTCCTCCGGATATCCTCCGCCGCCAGGATATGGTCGAAATGTCCGTGGGTCAGAAGAATTGCCTCCGGCCTTAAGCACATTTCCCGGCACTTCTTTATGATAAAGGGGGCGTTGTCCGCCGGGTCCACGATCACGCATTTCCCCGGCGCTTCCTCCGTCCCTTTCTCCCTGTAAATGATATAGCAGTTTGTCTCCACCATGCCAAGCACGATGCCGGCGATCTTCAAGCGTTCCATCGAAACCCCCTGTTTTCCGTCTTTCTCTTACCCGGCGGACCTTACACGCGGCCACAGCCGCCGCATCCCCGACCCCGCGCGGTATCTCTGTCCGCGTATCGGCCGCGGCCGGCCCTGTCTATCCTGCCGTCCGCTCTATATCCAGCACGCCCTCGATCTGCCGCAGCTTCTCGGTCAGGCGCGCCAGCTCCTCCGCGCCGGGAATATCAAATGTCATGACGACCGTCGCCTTCCCCTGCCGGTTGGTACGCACGTTGATGGACGTAATGTCCACGCCGCGCTCCGTAAAGATCTTCGAGATATCCACCAGAAGACCGATCCGGTTGTTGGCAAAGATCTGGATCTCCGCCGTGTATTTCTCCTCGCCGGACACGCCTTCCGGCTTCTGCCACTCGGCGTCGATCAGCCTGGCGCGCTCCTCCTCAGGAAGATTGATCATATTCACACAGTCCGTCCTGTGGATCGATACGCCGCGGCCCCTGGTCACAAAGCCGACGATCTCGTCTCCCGGAACCGGATTGCAGCAGCGTGAGAAACGCACCGCCACATCGTGGATACCCTTGACGATGATCCCGCTCTGGGATTTCTTCATCGAAGGAGCCTTGTTGCTGCTCATGTCGCTTAAGCCGTCCAGGATCTGGTTGTCCGTGACTTCGCGCTTCAGCTTCTTGTCGCGCTCTTCCAGCATCTTGTTGATGACCTGGCCCTCTTTTAAGCCGCCGTGGCCGATGGACGCCAGCACCGAATCCCAGTCCTTGAAGGCGTAGCGCTGCATGACCTTCTCCATGAACTCCGGCTTGCTGATCTCCGCATAGTTGATGCCCTTGGCCTTGCAGTAGCGGTCGATCATCTCCTTGCCGCGGACGATATTGTCTTCCTTCAGCTCCGTCTTGAACCACTGGTTGATCTTGTTGCGGGCCTGGGTGCTCTTGACCAGTGAAAGCCAGTCCCGGCTGGGGCCTTTGGCGTTCTGGGACGTGATGATCTCGATCTGATCGCCGGTCTGCAGCACATAATCGATATTCACAAGCTTGCCGTTGACGCGGGCGCCCACCATCTTATTGCCGACGGCGCTGTGGATCGCGTAGGCAAAATCGATGGGCGTAGAACCGCTGGGCAGCGTCTTCACATCGCCGGACGGCGTAAAGCAGTAGACGCTGTCCGAGAACAGATCCAGATCGCCCTTGACCATACTCAAAAATTCCGAGGAATCGTCCGTATCCCTCTGCCACTCCAGGATCTGCCGAAGCCACGCCATCTTGGCGGCCTCATCGCCTTCCGCTGTGACGCCGCTGCCGCTCTCTTTGTATTTCCAGTGGGCCGCGATGCCGTACTCGGCGGTCCTGTGCATCTCGTAGGTCCGGATCTGGATCTCGAAAGGCTGTCCGGTCCCGGAGAACAGCGTCGTGTGCAGCGACTGGTACATATTCGGTTTGGGCATGGCGATATAATCCTTGAAACGGCCGGGGATCGGCTTATACATCTCATGGATGATGCCAAGGGCCGCGTAGCAGTCCTTCACCGACTCCACCATGATGCGCACCGCGAACAGATCATAGATCTGATCGATGGTCTTATTCTGATTGACCATCTTCTTATAGATACTGAAGAAATGCTTGATCCGGCCGCCCACGGTGGCCTCGATGCCGGCTTCCTTCAGATTCTCTTCAATTTCCTTCACGATCCCCTGCAGGAACGCCTCGCGGGCATCCTTCCGCAGGTTGACCTTCTCCACAAGGTCATAGTAGACCTCGGGCTTTAAGAATTTCAGCGACAGGTCATCCAGCTCGATCTTGATCTTGGAGATACCGAGCCGGTCCGCGATGGGAGCGTAGATCTCCAGGGTCTCCCTGGCCTTCTCCTTCTGCTTCTCCGGCTTCCAGAACTTGCCGGTGCGCATGTTGTGCAGGCGGTCGGCCAGCTTGATGATGATGACCCGGATGTCCTTGGCCATGGCCAGAAACATTTTCCTCAGGTTCTCCGCCTGGATCTCCACTTTATCCTTATCCCAGGACAGCTGGGTCAGCTTGGTGACGCCGTCCACCAGAAACGCCACGTCCGAGCCGAACTCCCTGGTCATATCGTCCAGCGTCATGCCGGTATCCTCCACCACGTCGTGGAGCAGCCCGGCGGCGATCGTCTCTTTGTCCATCTCCAGATCGGCCAGAATGATACCGACGCAAAGAGGGTGAATGATATAGGGTTCACCCGATTTGCGTTTCTGGTCCTTATGCGCGTCCCTGGCCAGCAGATATGCCTTTTCTACAAGGGAAATGTCATCGGAAGGATGGTATCTTCGGATGCTCGTGATCAGATCCTGATACAGCTCCTCCGGACTTGTAAATGACGCCGGTGCTTCCAGCTCCTGCTCCATCGGCTCCTTAACCGGCGCTGCAGGTTTCTGTTCCGGCAGTTCTTTCGACAATTCCTGCGCCATACTGTCACCTTCTCTATGCGCAGCGCTCCCCTCAGAAATGCGCGGGAAGCGCGGTATCTGCGGAAAATAATGAATCTATTATAATGATATTCGATGAAAAATGCAAGGGGTAATTCGCGCGGAGGCCGGATTATACGGAAAAA
>CANQGA010000068.1 GCA_947600145.1 uncultured Lachnospiraceae bacterium
TCAGATGAATGTGACGCGCACTGGTCTCAACGATGAATTTCATGATGAATCCTCTCCTTTTCCTGTGATATAAGGCCATAGGCCGGGGAAGCCGTGCCATGCGGACACGCCTCCATTAAAATCTATTCTATGTGGTTTTTGCCGATTTTTCAAGCCCTGATTGGAAATAAATTGCATTTTTTGCCAAACATCGTACCACTGAGATTTCACTGATGTAAAACAGGGAGGGCCCGCGCCCTCCCCGTTCCAAAACACTCCTGCTTATTTCTTGTACATCGGTCCGTACGCCGCGCAGGCCCTGTAGTCCGCGCCCTCCGGATCCATACCGAACGCGTTCCAGGACGCCGGACGGAAGATCTTCTCCACCGGCACATTGTGCATGGCCACCGGGATCCGAAGCATCGAGCACATCGTGATCAGATCCGCGCCGATATGGCCGTAGCTGATCGCGCCGTGGTTGGCGCCCCAATGGTTCATCACGTCGTAGGCCGTCGCGAACGGGCTTCCCACTTTGCCGTCGCAGCGGGGCGTGAACCAGGTGCACGGCCAGGTGTAGTCAGTCCGCTTCCAGAGCACATCCGACACCTCGTCCGGCAGCGCCACGGTCCAGCCTTCCGCGATCTGCAGCATCGGCCCGAGGCCGCGGACCAGGTTCAGGCGGATCATCGTCGCCGGCATGACTGCCCTGGTCAGGAAGCGGGAGGAATAGCCGCCTCCGCGGAAATAGCCGTTGTCCGCCGGGTTCCAGGTGGTCGCGTTAAGGATCGCCTTCTGGTCCTCCTCCGTTACCTCCCACCACTGCTTCATAACGCCGTTTCCGTCCGCGTCCTTCGCTTCGCCGCAGGCGTCCAGACAGGCCGCGCCCGAATTGATCAGATGGATCAGGCCGCCGTTCTCCTTCGCCGCGCCTTCCAGCTCATATCCGGTGGCGCGCTTCACCGCTTCGGGACTCCAGTAGGTACGCACATCCGCGAAGATCTGCGCCCGGTTGGTCAGAAGCTTCATGAACATCATGCCGAGGCCGTTCAGCACATCGTTTTCTGTGGCCAGGATGTAAGGCTCCCTCGCGCCGTCCCAGTCGAAGGAGGTATTCAGAAGCGCCTCCGCGAAGTCCGCGTTGGGGTAGAAATCGGTCCACTGCCTCTGCCCCTGGAAGCCGGCCGCGATGGCGTTGTGGCCGATGGCCTCCTCGGAAAACTTCGGATCCAGCCTGTCGCAGCCGCACATCAGTTCCTTGATGATGACCATCATCTTCACCACGAACTCCCAGTCCTTCTCCTTCTGCTCCGGGCTCTTGCGGATGAACTCCGGATTCTTGTCGAAGCCCTCTTTGCAGTTCTTCTTCGTCCAGGCCAGCGCCCTCTCATACTCGTCGTGGTCGTAAATTCCCTCGGTCATGCGCCGGATGATCTCCACCTCGTCCACCGACTCCACGCGCATTCCCAGATAGGACTCGATAAAATCGCTGTCAATGATGGAGCCGCCGATGCCCATGCAGATCGAGCCGATCTGCAGATAGGACTTGCCGCGCATGGTAGCCACCGCCACCGCCGCGCGCCCGAACCGCAGGAGTTTCTCCTTCACATCCTCCGGGATCGAGGTGTCGTCAGCGTCGCAGACCTCGTGTCCGTAGATGCCGAACGCCGGAAGTCCCTTCTGCGCGTGGGTCGCCAGCACCGATGCCAGATACACCGCGCCGGGACGCTCCGTGCCGTTGAAGCCCCAGACTGCCTTGATCGTGTTGCGGTCCATGTCCATGGTCTCCGCGCCGTAGCACCAGCAGGGCGTTACGGTCAGCGTGATCGCCACGCCCGCCTTTTCAAACTTCGCCTGGCAGGCCGCCGCCTCTCCCACGCGCCCGATGGTGGTGTCGGCGATGACCACCTTCACCGGCTCGCCGTTGCTGTAACAAAGGTTCTCCTCAAATAACTTCGCGGCCGATCTGGCCATATTCATGGTCTGGTCTTCCAGATCCCCGCGGACATCCAGCGCCCCCCGCCGTCCGTCGATCGTCGGCCGGATCCCGATCACGGGATAGTCGCCGACAAGTCTGCTCTTCGCCATACTAAATCTCCTCCTCGCATGAAAAATTGTATTTCTCTGCAGCGATATGCTGTTTTTATGATTGTATTGTAGCAAGGTTTTGTGGAAAAATCCAGATGGTATTATCATTTTCCATGCATATTTTCAAGGAATATTCTTATCAAAAATTCATTCCTGCCTTTAATATCAATGGAAAGCATCAAATCACAGCATAAGCTTTCTGATCTCAATCCTGTCAATCGCAATATCCATATCCGACCGTAACACGCATGTATTCTGATTGAGATCCAACAGCCACAGAACCGTCATGATCGCTCTCCCGTCATTTACAAAGACTTCGGCTGTGGCTCTGTCGATCACCAATCTGATCTCTGCTAAATCGCCGGATGCTGCAAGGGGCATCGTTTCATCCGCAATATGCAGAAGATTCTCCGCCGCGTCAAAAACGATTCTCTGACCGAACAGATCCATGGTAATACAGGCTTTCTGGCCAGCGGTATTCCAAATCATACGGATATCATAGGCGCCTCTTTCCATCGGCACCGAAAGACCGGCGTCAGGGCCTGTCAGCTGGTTTTCAAAAATCTGTTCATCCGCATACAGTTTCTCGCATTCCCTTACCGGAAGTGCGCACAGGTAATACTCCTCTCCCTCTTTCACGAGAGAAAGCTCACATGGAATTCCCATCTGACCGCATATGGGGTCGTCTCCGAACGCCGCGCGCCTGTCCCACGCCATCTGGATCCTCCGTCCGCCATCCGGCTGGGAAAAGGTCTGCGCCGCATAACTGAAACGTCCGTAGTTGAGATGTTTTACCGCGCCGGAAGGCTGAAATCTTCCGTCTGCCATTTCACCTGTAATGTAATGATGGGAAGCGCCGCTTAGTACCCATCTGCGCTCTCCGCTTCCTTCAACGGTCACAGGATAAATATCCGGACATTCCGCTTCTCCGGCGATCGTGATTCTCTGCAGTTCCTCCCATGACAGAAGATCCGCCGATGTAAACAGGGCATATTCATTTCCGCTGAGATATAACGCCATCAGGAATTTCCCGATCTCATCGCACCAGATCACTTTCGGGTCGCGGTTCTCTCCGGCAATATTGGAAATGACCGGATTTCGCTCATATTTCACAAAAGACTTGCCGCCGTCGACAGAATACGCAATATTCTGCGTAAACGTTTTTCCGGCTGAACGGAGCGAACGATTTCCGGCACAAGTATAGAAAAGGAGGATCACATCCTCATCTCCCCGCTTCAGGCCGGATCTGTTTTCATGATCAACAATGGCAGATCCCGAAAACATCGTGCCGTTCTCGTCAGGAGAAAGCGCGTCGCCCAGATCTGTCCAGTGAAATAAATCCTCGCTGACAGCATGTCCCCAATGCATATTCTCCCACACCCAGTCATATGGATTATGCTGATAAAACAGATGATAGGATGTCCTTTCCGTCACGGGAGAAGTATAAACGACAAGACCGTTCGGGTCATTCAGCCAGCCAAATGGCGCCGTGAAATGAATAAACGGTCTAAAACGGCAGGGCCGCGCCCTGGCCGGCGTATCGCCCGCCAGATCCGCAAGGCCGCTCAGATCAATATCCGGAGAAACTTCTATTGTAATATTTTGCCCTTTGTACTCAGACACTTTGTAACTGACCGTACAACTGGGAGTAACAAAATCGAGCCGTAACCGAAAATCGTCAAGCAGCTGTCCGTTTTTCAGGATACTCACGCTCCGTTTTCCCACATAAGCGCTTACCGGCAAAAGAAGATATTCCTTTTCAATCAATATATCGATGCTGCTCATACCCAATCAATCCCTCCTCTGCTGTCCCATGTTCGTCATGTCCCCTTCATCGCGATCGGTTTCTGTTTAAATATTCTCAAGGTTCGCGCGATGAAACGTAATATAATTGCTGTCATGGAAATTGTGAGCCTGATTCCAGGCTGTCCTGCTCAAAACAAGCAGTTCATTCCCCTCGACCAGGAAAACCGGATACTGAAATCCCACCTCTTTCATTCCGTATTCCTTATGGTTGAGAATATCCCCAACCTTTTCCCATATCTCAAGATCATCCGAGCGATAAATCGACAGGACAGTACGGCCGGGGAACGGGTTGCCGACTGCAAGATAACTCCCACCCTCTATCTTCTGGATCTCAAACTTTGTGTGTCCCATCGGAAAATCCGCAAACTGGACAAATTCCATTTTTTTCTCCGGATCGTCCGGGTCTGCTTTCAGAACCAGCGCTTTATTCTCCCCATATCGAAGGAAATCCACAACGGTTCCATCCGGCATTTCCAACGCGTTTCCCTCTATGGCTCCGGCCGCTTCCGCATCCGCATTTAACCACCCGCTGTCCGCCCTGATATAGTCAGTCAGCGTCCAGTTCCCGGCAATCATCGGATCCGCGCTCTCTTCAATGGACAGCAGCGCGTCATAAAAGCAGTTTCTGCGCCAGGTTCCGTATTCTACCCCTGTCCAAAGCCGGCCATGACTTCGCAAAACCGGCACCGGAGCCCGATGATTTCCCATCTCCTCAGTATTACAGGATCCTCTCTGTATCACAACCGGCATACTCCAGGTTCTGCCTTCATCCTCTGAACAGCCGATCAGAATATCCCCATACTCATTGGAACAGCCTAAGAGATACAACTTTTCCTGATGCCAGAACAGTTTCCCCCAAAAGCACGGAAAAATATCGGTTGCATAGTTCCACGAATCTCCGTTGTCCGCCGACTCAAAAAGCAGCGTCAGATTCTGGGGCATCCTGGAACCATATACGTCCATGGATGCCAGAAGTTTCCCGGACGGGAGCCGGATAAGCGACGGACTGCAAAGATATCTCCCTGAAAAACCATACTGTTCATCTTCCGGATGAAGATAATTGACGACTGCTCCTTCAATCTCGGACGTGCGGAAAAGCCGGACTCCGCTCTCACCCTGCCATGCGTCACGAATCTTTACCTCATACTCGGTTTCCGTCTGCAAATGTTCTAAAACTGCCGTCTGACCGCTTACTAACCGCTTTTGCCATTCTGTCGTTCCACGTACCCGGAAGCAGACAGAATATGTATCGCCTCGTCCCAGCCATTCAAGCTCGCAGCGATGTTCATACGGGGCAACCCTGCAGATATACGGAAGCACCTTCTTAGCCCGCTCCGACATTGGCCGGTATGGCCTGAAATTCCACTGATTATAACCTTTCATACAGCACATTCTCCTGAATATATGAATACCCGCAGCTGACTGCCGCAGGTTCGTCCTGATTCTGCCGGCCTGTCCGATGGCCGGAGTCAGAATGCCCTGCGGCAGCCGTCTCAGCGTTACAGACTATTTGGAATTGAAGTCGTCATACGCCTCCTGCAAAATGGAAAGGTACTCCTCAAGTCCAAGATTCTTCATCTGGCTGACATAATCGTCCCAACCCTCCTCGATACCGCCGTTAAGCATCCAGTTATCGACTGTCGTATTTCTGCAGTCATTAAGATCCTTCAACAATTCGCTGACCCGATCTGTCTGCTCTGTCGTCAGCTGTATATCCAGATACAGATTCTTTTTAGGTATCGAATAATCCTTATAAACGTTCTTGACCGCCGCAGCGCGTACGCCCTGATTTGAATTCTCATCATAGATAAGTTTATCGGCAGTCTCTCTTGAAAGCAACTGCGGGACACGGACGACCGGTGCGCTTTGTCCGACTTTTTCGTCTTCGGCACCTATTATCAAATAAGTGCCGTCATCATTCTTTACGGTATATCCGTCACTAAACGTCCCATATAATGACTGCACGCTCCAGTCCGGATCCGCTATCGTGTCCGCCAGACGCATAGCCACTTCAGGATATTTACAATTAGAATAAATCGTAAAGCAATTCTGTACGATCCAGTTTGTCTGACTGCGGATCATCGGTTTCTTTCCATTGCCGGAATCCAGCGGCGGAATCGCTGTATAGACATCCGGGTGCGCATTATGATACGCGAAATAACTTCCTACAACAGCCGGCTCTGAAAGCGTCATCGTGGTATAGTTTTCACCTGACGCAGTCAGACAGTCATAGGGGATCAGTCCTTCTTCAAAAAGCCTTCTCAGATAGAGCAGCGGCTCCACCATATCGTCACTGGCATAATTATATTCTATTTTTCCATCATCACTTACCGTCACGGTTCCGTTGGCACAGGTGCGCACTCCGAAAGAGCCAAAGATATCCATCGCACCGCCTACATTTTGAAAAATGCGTACAATATACAACGGTATAACATTTTCGGGGATGCTTCCACGACCTGCGTTATCCTTAAATGCCTTCAATGCATTATAGTATTCTTCTGTTGTAGTCGGAACATCCAGCCCCAGTTCATCCAGCCAGACCTTATTGATCAGCCACTGATCCCGCAGGTCACTGTTCGACGGTTCATCCCGGATCTGAGGGAGACTGTATATGTTGCCATCATCAAATGTAACCAGACGGCGGGCCATGTCATTTTCCGAAAAGAGCTTTTTCCAATTGGGCGACCACTCGTCGATCAGATCGTTCAGAGGATAAATATCTCCTCCCAGTGCGGCATCCTGAATCTGCTTCGTTGAACCGACCTTAAAGGAAATATCAGGGTAATCCCTAGATGCAAACATCAAAGAGACATCCTCACCGCCATTGTATACTCTGAACTCCAGCTTTACACCTGTCGTTTGCTCCAACTCTTTAATCCATGTGTAATCCTCCCATTTTGCCTCGTATGCCGCATTGACAGCCGGAACGCCGACGACCAATGTGATTTCTTCATCCGTAATCGGGAAACCTTCCCTCACCGCGTGATTCACCACATCCTGCCCCGTCTCCTGCGCATCTGTACCCGCCTGGGAAACAGCGGCCGTTGTCTTTTCCTCTGTTTGGGCCGCAGTCGTCTGTTCACTGCCCTTCCCGGAAGAGCACCCGCAAAGAGACACGGCCACAGCCGACGCGATAAATACTGATAAAGCCTTTTTTAAATAATTCTTTTTCATCTTTTCCTCTCCTTTTCTTTACGAAATAATATACCTGTTTCCCAAAAATTCTCTTTCTCTACCCCTTCACAGATCCGACCATCACTCCCTTCACAAAATACTTCTGAATAAACGGATACAATACCAGTACAGGAAGGCTCGCCACAATGATCACACAGTATTTCAGTCCCTGCATCCCCAGAAGACGATTCATGCTGATGCCGGAGGAACTTAAGTCGTCCGTCACTGTGCTTTTCATCAGAAGATTTCTCAAAACCAGCGGCAGCGGATACCTGTCGGTATCACGGATATAAAGGAGGGCCGAGCGGAAGCTGTTCCAGTGTCCCACTGCAAAGAACAAAAGCATAACCGCCAGGATCGCCTTGGACAGAGGAAGTACGACCCGGAAAAAGATCGCAAACTCGCTTCCTCCGTCGATCCGGGTCGCATCCTTAAGTTCCAGCGGAATATTCTCCGTAAAGAAATTCCTGCACAGGATCAGGTTCCACGCCCCTACTCCTCCCGGTATCACCATTACCCAGAACGTATTAATAAGGCGCAGATTCTTTATCAGCAGATACGTCGGGATCATACCGCCGCCGATAAACATGGTAACCAGGAAAAACATATTGAAAAAGCGGCGGAAGGGAAGCGTCCTGACAGACAGCGCATACGCGGCCGGTATGGTCAGGCAGAGATTATAAGCCGTTCCGACTGCCGTATACAATATCGTGTTCTTATAGCCGATCCAGATCTCTTTCTGTTCCAGCATCGTCTGATACCCGATCAGATTGATCTTCTTCGGCCACAGAAAGACCTGACCGCTGGTCACCAGAGACGGATCACTGACAGACGCGATCACGACAAACCACAGCGGGTACAGGCATCCGATCAGAAAAAAGAACGCTATCATATGGTTGACGATCATAAATACCCGATCCGAAGCGGATCTTTTTCTACGTTTCATCTTGTCTGCCCCCTTTCCTACCAGACACTGGTTTCACTGAGTTTTTTCGATATCTGGTTAACTGTCAGCACCATGATCAGATTCACGACGGACTCGAACATACCGATGGCGACGGAATAACCGTATTGCTGACTTCCGATACCCATAGAATATGTATAGGTAGAGATCACCTCGCTGACCGGACTGTTCAGGCTGTTCTGCATCAAATAGACCTTGTCGAATCCAACGCTCAGCAGATCGCCCGTACGCAGGATCAAAAGCGTTACGATCGTCGGCTTCAGCATCGGAAGATCTATATAGCGGATCCGCTGAATGATACTGGCGCCGTCTACCTGCGCCACGTCATGCAGAGTCTCGTCAATGGCGCTTAAACTTGAGAAATAAATAACGCTGCTCCAGCCTACCCCCTGCCACACGCCGCTCCACACATACAGATGCCGGAACGCCGTTGTGCTTCCCATGTAAAGGATCCGCTCCAGTCCAAGCATCTCGCGGATATTATTTACCAGGCCGTAATCCCGGGCGAAAAAAATGTTCAGCATACTGACCACGACAACCGTTGAGACAAAATGAGGAGCGTACGTGATATTCTGAACCGTCTTCTTCAGCCGGACAGAAGGCACATAGTTTAAGCAGACAGCCAGCACGATCGGGAGCGGGAAGCTGGCGATCATCGAGTACGCCGAGAGGATCATCGTATTCGACATGACCTGAGTGAATCTGTTTGACTGAAAGAAGCGCATAAAATTCTTAAAACCTACCCACGGACTCCCCAGGTATCCCAAATACGGCTTATAATCCTTAAAGGCCAGTATCAGCCCGTACATCGGACCGTAATGGAAGACTGCCATACTGACCACTGCGGGAATCAGGAATACATACAGCTGCCAGTGCCTTTTCAGCTGCACGGAAAGAGCTTTCCTCCTGCCGGGATCTTTTCTGCCCGATAATTTCGTATTATTCTGTTTCATCTGCCTGCTCATCCCCTCCTTTAAGACAGAGCCGGTACCTTCCGGTAGTCCGCCCGTTCCATCTGCTCTATCAGCTCCTGCTCCTGCCGGCCTGTCAGGTTTTCCATCGGCCTGCGCACCCTGGACGTCCGGATCACTCCTTCTCTCTTCAGCATCACTTTATAGGCAGCAATACCGTTCACACGGCACAATATATCGTTCAGCATATTGGTACGATATTGATATTTCATCGCAAGATCATAATCCCTCTTTTGCACCGCATTCCATATTGCCGCGTAATGAGCGCCGATCACATTGGCATTGCCTGACACGACGCCATCGCCGCCGATCGCGCAGACTGCGGTAAAAAGATGATCCGGACCGGCCAACACGCTGAATGTTTGTTCTCGAATCGTCAAAAATTCCTGCATTCTGCAGATGTCCGGATAGCTGTACTTAATACCTGCCACATTCGGGCAGCTTTCCGCGATCTTTTCACAGACAGCCGGGGTCAGATCGTTCACCGCATTCTGCGGTATTGCATACAGATAGATCGGGAAATCTTCCGAAACGCTGCGGGCCACCGTCATATAAAAGTCGATCAGAGCATTTTCGCTCAATTTGTAAAACACAGGAGTCACAACGCCGATCCCATCCGCCCCTGCCGCTTCCGCATGCTGTGACAGCGCCACCGTGTCTCTTAAATTCCATGCGCCTGTCTGAATAAATACCGGTATCCTCCCTGCCGCGCCCTGGATAGCCGCTTCCGCTACATGCTTTCTCTCATCCGTTGTCAGATACATCATCTCGCCGGTAGTCCCACATGGAAAGATTCCCTGCGCGCCATTGGAAATCACATGCTCCACCAATCGCACAAGCGATTTCTCGTCGACAGTATCTCCTTCTGTCAGCGGTGTTACAATCGGAACCACCGTTCCGCGCAGCCGGCGTCTCACCTGTTTTTATCCCTCCTTTTTGGTAAAAATGTATAAGTTTTTCTTTCCAAAATATGTTATTGCATTGCTAAAGCATATTTTATGCACATATTGTAGCAACTTTTTCAAGCGATTTCTCGATATTTTCCTTTGTTTTTCTGGACAATTTTTATTATTTTTGATATACTGTATCTGTGAAACTATTTTGTACGGTCAATATTCAGGGGGGATTGAACTTATGAAAGCGCTTCATGAAGTACGCAATTATCCGACCGGATACATGGTCTGGGAGGATTGCTATGACAATATGGGTTTTCTGGCACATTGGCACAGGGAGATTGAGTTAATCTACGTTCGAGAAGGCAAAGCAAATATCAGCATTGAAAATATGGAACTGACGGCGCGGGCGGGAGATCTGGTCGTTGTGGATACCGGGGATTTCCATTACAGTTCTACGCCGAAGCAAAAGAACCGCCTTGATTTCATACTCTTTGATCCAAGCATCATCAGTCCCTATTATCATCACGCCCATTTCTTCAATCCGTTGGTCACGGCGGACATGCTTAAGGAATACGGTATGACGAACGCGACCGAGCATCTGTTCGATCTGGTACGTACGGAGCTTGAGAAAGAGGCGCCCTACTATCAGGAGATTGTCTCCGCCAGACTTCAGGATTTTGTGTTTCAGCTCAGACGTCATCACCGGGGCCGGGTCATGAAAGCCAATATCAGTCATCGGGCCGCTACCCTTCGGGACATCCAGCATCTTCTGGTATACATCGACCAGCACTACAGCGAGCCGCTGACCCTGGCGGATGCCGCAAAAGAGATGAACTTAAGCCAGAATCACTTTTCACAGCTGTTTTCCAATGTGGTAGGGATCAATTTCCTCTCCTACCTGAATACCGTGCGGATCGAACACGCCGCCCATATGATCCAGAACTCCAGGACAAAGATCATCGACGTAGCGCTTGCCTGCGGGTTTGAGAATATCCGATCTTTTAACCGTTGCTTTAAACAGTATACGGGGTACCCCCCCCGAGAGTTTCTGGCTCTTCCTGAACAGATTCGGCAGTCATTCTCGTTTTACAAGAGAAAGCTGGATAAAAAGGAATACGTCCAGGGCGTGTCCCCTCTGGTCATGCTGACCTCCACGGAGGATGAGGCAGAAAAGTAAATCGGGTATCAAATGCGCCATCGATAACTTGAAAGTTATTGACAAAAGGACATTCCTCGAATATAATATTTTCAGGGGGGATGATATTTGCATGAAGTATATTTCTATAAAGACAAAAACGGAAATGAACCTGTACTCAATTATTTACTCGAACTGATTGGAAAAGGTGATAAGGACAGCCGCATAAAAGCTAACAAAATTAATGACTATATTGAAATACTCAGACAATATGGAACACAAGCCGGAGAACCATATCTAAAACACCTTGATGGAAATCTATGGGAACTCAGACCTCTGAGAGACAGAATTTTTTTCGTAGCTTGGCATAACGGCAGTTATGTGCTTCTGCATAGCTTTAAGAAAAAAACGCAGAAGACTCCTGCCAGAGAAATAGCTCAGGCGAAAAGAGAAATCGCCGATCTTATAGAAAGGAATGTCCAATATGAATAAAAGCAGTGCGATCGGACACAGTTGGGAAGAAGTGCGCGACAGCCTCTTCACATCAGAAGAAATTGCTGAGAGCGACTTAAGAGTGGCTATTATTGGCGAAATCATCAAAGCCAGAAAAGAAAAAGGCATCAGTCAGAAGAAACTCGGAGAATTAAGCGGAGTAAAGCAACCGGTTATAGCTCGACTGGAAAAAGGAACTACAAGTCCCCAGATCGATACAGTAATTAAAATCCTTGCTCCGCTTGGGAAGACACTTGCAGTGGTGCAGATCAATGAATAAACGTGTAAAAGATCCCGGGCCTCAAGTGGGCTTGGGATCTTTTACTGCAGCTATAATAAATTCAAAGAAAGGCGTAATAAAACAATGAAAGTCGTCGGAATCATCGCGGAATACAACCCGTTCCACAACGGCCACGCTCACCAGATCCGCCGCGCGAAGGAGCTGACCGGCGCAGACTGCTGCGTCGCGGCCATGAGCGGCGATTTCGTTCAGCGGGGCGCGCCCGCCGTCTTTGATAAATATACCCGCGCCCGCATGGCGCTCTCATCCGGAGCCGACCTGGTGCTTGAGATCCCTCCCATCTTCGCCGCGGGAAGCGCCGAGGACTTCGCCGCCTGCGGCACAGCGCTTCTGGACCGTCTGGGCGTAGTGGACGCGCTCTGCTTCGGGAGCGAGTGCGGACAGGTCGAACCGATGATGGATATCGCGGAGATCCTGCGCGAAGAGCCGGAAGCGTACCGGAAAGTGCTGACCGACGGGCTGAAAAACGGTCTGACGTTCCCGCAGGCGCGGCAGAATGCGCTGGAGGCGTATCTGGCTGACAGCGGTCACGCGGCGTCCGAGGACTCCCTGCGCCCGGGGGACGGTCTCTCCGCCCTGCTCTCTTCCCCGAATAACATTCTGGGGATCGAATACTGCAAGGCTCTCCTGCGGCGGAAAAGCCGGATGGAACCGGTGACGGTCCTGCGGGAGGGAAGCGGCCATCACGATACGCATATTCAGGCCTATCCGTCCGCGGCCGCCATCCGCGGGATCCTGCAAAACGGTTCCGGACAGACCGACGGCGGCATCCGCCCTCATTTTACCGCGCTCTCCCAGAGCGTGCCGGCGCCGGTGCTGACCATGCTCCTCGACGCGTATCCGCTGACGGCGGAAGATTTCTCCGCGCCGCTGGCCCAGCGGCTTCTGGCCCTGCAGCTTGCTGAACGGCCGCTGACCGACTACTACGATGTGCCTGAGGACCTGGCCGCCCGCATCGGCAAGCGGACGCTGGAATTTGCCGGCTTTGCCGACCGCTGCGCCGCGCTTAAGACCAGACAGTACACCTACACCCGGATCAGCCGGGCGCTGCTCCATATCATGCTGGATATGACCGCGCAGGACGCCGTGGACCGCAAGGCGCACGATTATATTTCCTATGTGCGTGTTCTCGGGTTCCGCAGGGAGGCCAAACCGCTGCTGTCAGCCATGCAGAAAGCGGCCCCGCTGCCCGTGATCACACGGACGGCCGACGCCGCTTTGGTCTTAGATGAATCTTCATTGGCGGAATTCCGCCGCGACCTGTACTGTTCCCATCTCTACCAGGCCGTCCTGGCGGCAAAAAGCGGCCGCAGGATCGCCAATGAGTACACGACGGGGCTGATCGTGATGTAAGACCGTTCAGTGCCCTCCCAGATGTACCGGCGTCACCGGCTTGTTCCTGCGTCTCGCGTCGGTCCGGCCTTCCACCCGGATCTCGCCGGCCGCCATCAGGGCGTGCTTCGTCAGGGCGGGGCCTACCAGCTCATACACCAGGACCGAGAACAGGACCACGCTGCGGATCGTCGCGCCGTCCTGCAGCTGCTGCGCGGTCAGCGCCATTCCCAGGGAAACGCCCGCCTGCGGAAGCAGCGTGATGCCCAGGTATCTGGTGATCGAGTCGCTGCATTTCGTGAGGGCGCAGCTGCTGTACGCGCCGAAGATCTTGCCTGCGGAACGGAACACGATATATACGGCGCCAATGAGCAGCACCAGCGGATTCGACAGGATCTTCAGATCCAGCTCCGCGCCGGAGATCACGAAGAACAGCACGAACAGCGGAGCCGTCCAGTCGTCGATGTGCTCCATCAGGCTCTCGGAGAAATCGCAGATGTTGCAGAATATGGTTCCCGCCATCATGCACACCAGAAGCAGGCTGAAGCCGATATGGATGCCGCCAACCTCAAATTCCGCCATCGATACCCCTACGGTAAACAGCACGCAGGAAATAGAAAGACAGAGCCGCTTGCTTCCGGAGTGGAAATATTTCTCCATCACATGCAGCACGATCCCGGCCAGGCTTCCAAGCGCCAGGGAAAGCACGATCTCCAGCACCGGCTCCACAAGCACGCTTATCAGGCTGATCACGCCGCTCTCTAAGGCGTTCGCGACTCCGAAGGACGCCGCGAACAGAACCAACCCTACCGCGTCGTCGATAGCCACCACGAGAAGAAGAAGCTTGGTCATGGGTCCGTTGGCCTTGTACTGCCGCACCACCATCAGCGTCGCCGCCGGCGCCGTAGCCGCGGCGATGGCCCCCAGCGTGATCGCCGAGGAGACAGAGATTACCTGCGGGAAAATGAAATGCAGCGCCACCAGACTGATATCCACGATAACCGTGGTTACTACCGCCTGCAGGATCCCTACCGTGATCGCCTGCCGCCCCATGTGTTTCAGCTGCTCCAGGCGGAACTCATTTCCGATGGTAAACGCGATGAAACCGAGGGCGACCTGCGAGATCAGGTCCAAACCCGCCACCTCTTCCGGCGTCCGGAATACAACTCCCAGCCTTCCCAGACAGAACGGCCCCAGCAGCACGCCCATTACCAGATAGGCGGTGACCGCCGGGAGCTTCAGCTGCTTTGCAAGCCGGGTCATTAAAAGACCGCCGAACATGGCGGCCGACAACTGCATCAAAACAAGCATATCCATGCACCTCCGCAACGGAAACGCCGCATAAAAAACAGCGGCCATTTTCCCTCTATTAAGTCCGCATGTAATATAGTCCCGAATTGTGAACAAAATATGTCTTAATTATGAATAAATTGTAAAACAGCGGGCTCACCCGCCCGCCGTCTCGAAAAGATCATCTCTTGTAATATTTTTCAGCCACTTCCCGCTGAGATAATGCCGGATGACCACCGGCCATTTCACAAACTCGTCGGTACAGAGCAGGAAATACACCGCCAGCACCGGCAGCTTCAGCACGAACGCCGCCGTAAAGCCCAGCGGCACCGCGTAGCACCACATGGTGATCGTGTCGCAGATCAGCCCGAACCGGCTGTCGCCTCCGGCCCGGAACACGCCCGCAATCAGCGTCGTGTTCACCGCCGCGCCCATCACATAATAGGTGTTGATCAGGAGCATGACCTTCAGATACCGGAGGGCCTGCTCCGACAGATCCGCGTACTTAAGCACCAGCGGCGTCGCGCACAGGATCAGGAAACCGCCCAGCGCGCCGCTTATCACCGTCAGCTTCATAAGCCGGGAGGCGTCCCTCCTGGCCTGCTCCATCTTATTCTCCCCGATCACGTTGCCGAGAAGGATCCCGCCCGCGCTGGCGAAGCCGAAGCACAGGACTGTTCCGAAATTCCGCGCCACATTGACGAAGGAATAGGCCGCCACCGCGTCGCTTCCCATATGTCCGAGGATCGCCGAGTAGAGAGAGAACGCGACGCCCCACGCCGCGTCGTTGCCCAGCGCCGGGAGCGAGATCTTCACGAAATCCGTAAGAAGCACTTTGTTGCGGATGAACAGATACCTCAGGTCCAGCTTGATCTCGCGGCTCCTCGCCGACACGATGACGCACCCGGCCAGCTCCACAAGCCTTGAAAGCGCCGTGGCGATGGCGACGCCCGCCGTCCCCAGCTTCGGCGCGCCGAACAGCCCGAAGATAAACACCGCGTTCAGGATGATATTCAACGAAAATGCGATCGCGTTCAGCACCGTGCTGATCAGCACCTGGCCGATGCTCCGAAGCACCGCCAGATAGACCTCGGTGACGCCCCAGCACAGATAGCAGACGCTCATGATCCGCAGATAGGACGCTCCGATGCGCACCAGCTCCGGATCCGCCGTAAACACGCGCATCATCATTTCCGGACACAGAAGGACCGCGGCCGCAAACAGCCCGGACAGCGCCAGCGAGAACCGCAGGCCGATGCCCTCCACCGCCCGGATGGCGCGCAGATCGCCCTTGCCGTAG
>CANQGA010000069.1 GCA_947600145.1 uncultured Lachnospiraceae bacterium
CTTTCCACACGGCGGATGTTCATCCGGCCCGTGGCGTATGATAATGTGGACGATCCCACTTTCACGACGATTCGCATTTGTGATCCCTCTCCTGATTCGTTTCCTTTTCATCACGACTTCATATTATACACACATTCAGGTAAAAAGCAAGATAAAACATTTCATTCCAGGCCTTCTCAAAATCGGTCAACGGATTTATGATATAGATATCAGTATACACGGAGGTGCGGCAATGAACCCGAAATTCTTCTCACTTCCCGGGGAAAAGCAGCAGGCGATCCTGAACTCCGGCTACCGCGTGTTTTCCCGGAATTCCTACAAGAACAGCCCCATGAGCCAGATCGCCGCCGGGGCCGGGATCAGCAAATCCCTGCTCTTTCACTACTTCCGCAACAAGAAGGAGCTGTACCTTTTTTTGTGGGAAAAATGCGCTGAAATGACCATCGAAGTTCTGACTGAGTACGGCTGCTATGAGCAGGCGGATCTTTTCGAGAGCATGGGACGGGGAATGCGGGCGAAAATGGAGCTCATCCGACGCCATCCGGATATGGCCAATTTCACGATACGGGCGTTCTATGAAAAGGACGCCGAGATCTGCGCCGCCGTCCAGGAAAGCTATCACCGCCATTTCAATTTCAAGGCGGACAAGATGCGCGTCAATCTCGATCCGGCCCAGTTTATTCCCGGCCTGGATATTCCAATGATGTACCGGGAAATGTACTGGGCGTCGGAAGGCTATCTCTGGGAAATGGTGCAGCGCGGAGATGTAGATATGGAGCGGATGGAGAGAGATTTTACAAGGCTTATCGAATTCTGGAAGAGCATTTATCTGAGAAAAGAGCCTGACCAAAGCTCCCTGAAAGGAGTCTGCACATGAATGAAAACGTGATCCAGACTGAGAATCTGACGAAATACTACGGCCAAACGCGCGGGATCGAACAGATCAGCCTGACCGTCCCGCGGGGCGATTTCTTCGGCTTCATCGGCCCCAACGGAGCCGGAAAATCCACGACGATCCGCACGCTTCTGGGCCTGATCCGCCCCACCGGCGGGGTGGCGAAACTATTCGGCCTTGATATGATCAATGACCGGGAACAGATCCTGTCGCGGGTGGGTTATCTTCCCTCTGAGACATCGTTCTATCCCGGGATGCGGGTCCGGGATGTTCTGAAGCTGTCCGCCGAACTGCGCGGGCGCGGCTGTACGGAAGCGGCCCGCCTCCTCTGCGGGCGACTGCAGCTCGACCCGGCCCGGAAGGTGGACGAGCTTTCTCTCGGCAACAGAAAGAAAACCGCCATCGTCTGCGCCCTGCAGCATAATCCCGATCTGCTGATCCTGGACGAACCCACAAACGGCCTCGACCCGCTGATGCAGAGAGAATTCTTCGAGATACTCCGGGAGCGCAGCGCGGGCGGCACGACCATTTTCCTGTCCAGCCATATCCTCTCGGAGATCCAGCACAACTGCGCCCACGCGGCTATTATCCGGGACGGCCGGATCATCGCGTCCGGAAGTGTGAAAGACCTCTCACGGACCGGCGCCAGACGCGTCAGCATCCGCGGGCGTATGGATTACGACGCGCTCTCCGGCGTCAAAAACCTGTGCATATCGCCGGACGGCGCGGATTTCCTGTATAACGGGGATATGCAGGCGCTGCTTGCTGTCATGGCAAACGGAACGATCCGGGACGTCTCGATCACCGAGCCGGATCTGGAAGAGATTTTTCTGCACTGCTACACGGATCAGCGCAAAGCCGATACGAACCAACCATTCCAAAGCACTTAAGGAGCCGAATCAAAATGACCATAATAAAACACGAACTCCGCCAGAACAGGACCGCCTTCGCGTTATGGACGACATCCATCGCCTTCCTGCTCATCGTATGCGTATTTCTCTTCCCGGAAATGAAAGGCGAAATGGACTCTGTGGGAGAACTGTTCGCGTCCATGGGCAGCTTTACCGCCGCCTTCGGAATGGACCGGCTGAATTTCGGGACGCTGACCGGATACTACTCCATCGAATGCGGCAATATCCTGGGACTCGGCGGCGCGCTCTTTTCCTCCCTCCTCGGTATCTCCTCTCTCTCGAAAGAAGAAAAAGACCGGACGGCGGAATTTCTTCTGACCCATCCCATCTCAAGAACCCGTGTGGTCACCGGAAAGCTGGCGGCTGTCCTGACCCAGATCGCCGTGATGAACCTGATCATCCTCGTCCTGTCCCTGCTGTCCATCGCGCTGATCGGCGAGGATATTCCCTTCAGAGAACTCCTGCTGATACACGGGGCATATTTTCTGCTCCAACTGGAGCTGGCGTGCGTCTGCTTCGGCATCTCCGCGTTTTTGCGCCGCAGCGGCGCCGGGATCGGTATGGGACTTGCCGCCGCGGCGTATTTTCTGAATCTGGTCGCCAATATCTCCGAAAGCGCGCATTTCCTTCACTGGCTGACGCCCTTCGCCTACTGCGAAGGCGCGGACATCATCGCAAACGGCTCGCTGGACGGCGGCCGGATCGCTGTGGGAACGGTTTTGGCCGCTGTCGGCGTCGCTGCGGCCTATCGGAAGTATATCAGGAAAGACATCCGATGATCAAAACTGCTCTCAGAATGGTCAGCAACGGCAAAAGTAAGGGGCTGCCCGGGCAGCCCCTTGATTCATCCGATCTTCACTTAGTTGTTGATCAGCTTCTCGTTCTCGTTGTTCCAGCTGTACAGCTTGCGGATCTCCTCGCCGATCTTCTCGGACGGATGCTCCGCGGCTTTCTTGCGCATTGCCTGGAAATGTACCTGGCGGCCGGCCGGAGACATGTCAAGCAGGAACTCCTTGGCGAAGGTTCCGTCCTGAATGTCGGACAGGATCTTCTTCATGGTCTTCTTGGTCTCCTCGGTGATCAGCTTCGGCCCGGATACATAGTCGCCGTACTCAGCCGTATTGGAGATGGAATAACGCATGCCCGCGAAACCGGACTGGTAGATCAGGTCCACGATCAGCTTCATCTCATGGATGCACTCGAAATACGCGTTTCTGGGATCGTAACCGGCCTCGACCAGCGTCTCGAAACCAGCCTGCATCAGGGCGCAGACGCCGCCGCACAGAACGACCTGCTCGCCGAACAGATCGGTCTCGGTCTCAGTGCGGAAGGTGGTCTCCAGAACGCCTGCACGCGCGCCGCCGATAGCCAGCGCGTAAGCCAGAGCGCGGTCAAGCGCCTTGCCGGTGGCATCCTGCTCAACAGCGACCAGGCAGGGCACGCCCTTGCCGGCCTGATACTCGGAACGGACCGTGTGGCCCGGGCCCTTGGGGGCGATCATCGTTACGTCTACATCCTTCGGGGGCTTGATGCAGCCGAAATGGATATTGAAGCCATGGGCAAACATCAGCATGTTGCCGGGCTCCAGGTTGGGCTCGATGTCCTTCTTATACATATCAGCCTGCAGCTCATCGTTGATCAGGATCATGATGATGTCGGCCTTCTTCGCCGCCTCAGCAGCCGTGTAGACCTTGAATCCCTGTGCCTCAGCCTTGGCCCAGGACTTGCTGCCCTCATACAGACCGATGATCACGTTGCAGCCGGACTCACGGGCGTTCAGCGCGTGGGCATGTCCCTGGCTGCCGTAGCCGATGACGGCGATCGTCTGGCCGTCCAGCATGGATAAGTTGCAGTCTTCCTGATAATAGATCTTTGCCATTTCCTTACTCCTCCTTGAAAATCTTTGAATTCTCATTGATTTAATTGTTAAAGCTTCTGTCATGCCCCGCGCTTTTCAAGAAAGGAAGGCTGTGGCAAAAACCTTAGCGTTCACACCAAATGCTCCGCGGCCGCGGCAGCCGCGTTCGTCCTACGGCAGATACCGCACATCCTCCGCGCCGCGGGAAAGCCCGGTAAGGCCTGTTCTCGCCAGTTCCAGGATCTCATAATCGCCCAGCAGATTGATCAGCGCGTCCAGCTTCGACTGATCGCCGGTCAGCATGACCGTCAGCGACTCCTTGCCCACATCGACGATGGTGGCGCGGAAAATGTCGGAGATAGCGCTGATGGCCTGGCGCTCCGACGCGTTGGCGCGTACCTTCACCATGATCAGCTCCCGGTACACCGAATGTCCCGGCTTCAGCTCCTTGATATCGCGCACGTCTTCCAGCTTGCGAAGCTGCTTCTCGATCTGCTCCAGGATCTCCTGGTCGCCGGTGGAGACCACCGTCATGCGGGAATAACGCGGGTCGGCGGTCTCTCCGACCGTCAGACTCTCAATATTGTAACCGCGGCGGCTGAAAAGACCGGCCACGCGGCTCAGCACGCCGGAAGTATTGTCAACAAGCAGAGATAACACGATTCTGTCCATATAACTTCCTACTTTCTGCGAATATAATTAACCAGATCACGATTATCCTTTATCTTATCAATCACGGCGCTGTTTGTCAACTAGATATAAGGAATGAATACTATAAACCAGAGTTATAGTATTCTTTGATTCCGTACTGGTTATTCATATCGGGATCTTCATCCTCGGAAATGTCCCCGTTCCCGGAAGTATCCGCTATAACCGCGAAGGCGATGATCAGAACCGCGGCCGCCGCGAGTACAAACAGCCAGAACCACCACGGCGTCTTATCAAAAATAAGCTCCCCGACCGCGCCAAGCACCGGCCTTCTGTCCGGATCACCGGAACCATTCATGGTCTCATCGGACGGCTTTCCGCTCCCGGCGGATCCGGACTCCTTTTCCGGGATCAAGGTAACCGTTACCCCTTCGGAAACGCCCGGATCCGTGCCCGCGTCCTCACCGGACGGTGTTGTGACGGTATCCGTGTTTCCGGTTCCCGCGCCGGAACCGGACTGTATGGCAGGCTGTGTTTCCTGGGCTGTGCCGGGCTGTGCCGCAGACGAGGCACCGCCCTGGGCCGCGCCGGGATTTGCCGCAGACGAGGCACCGCCCTGGGCCGCGCCGGGATTCGCCGCAGACGATGCTCCCTGGACCGTGCCCGGATTCGCCGCGGACGGCGCTCCCTGGGTGGTTCCGGGATCTGCAGCGGATGGCGCTCCCTGAACCGTCCCCGGATTCGCCGCGGGCGGCGCCGGCGGCACCGTACCTGCCCCGGGGCTTACGGTTCCTGTACCCGATCCGGGCCGGGCCGCGGATGATCCCTGCGGGAATAGGCCGGAACCCGGACCGGCTCCGGGCGCCGAAGGTACCGCGCTGCCCGGAACCCCGCTGCCTGACGCAGCGAACATCACCTGGTAGCCGCATTTCTCACACTTCTCGTACTTCCACCCGTTGGAAGCCGTCCAGCTCGTAAGGACATGGGAACCGTAACCGCCTCTCCCGCCGCAGTCATCGCACACCCTCCAATGGCAGGAACGGTCGTAATCCCATCCGCCGTAACTGTGTCCTGTCCGCGATACGCGCGATCCTGCCTTGACCACCTTTCCGCAGACGGTACAGACAACATCTCCCGTATATCCGTCCGATGTACAGTCAGCCGGCCTTCTGTTCTTCCGTTCCGTGTCCGCATGGGCGCAGGCGTATCCGCATACGCCGCAGGTTCCGTCCGCGTTCCATGTATGGGCGGTCTTCTCCGTCTTTACCGCGCCGCAGCACGCATACAGTTCTTCGTGTCCGTCCGCGGTCTTCTCCCATTTCGTCCCGGCGTCGTGATCCGCCCAGCGGGCGCTCAGTTTCATCGACGATCTCACTTCACTCGCAAAATCCCATTTCTTCCCATCAGCCGTATACCACCCATCCAGCCTGCATTTCCCGGCAGGCGGCGTCATGACAGCTTCCGGGGCAGCTGCCCTTCCGCCGGGAAGGATCGTCTGCTCCGCGACCGCCTGATCCGCGCTGCCTCCGTTCAGGTCAAACGAAACGGTATACCGGGTCTTCTCATACCTGGCTTCCGCGCTCACCGGGGAAGCCGGCATGCGGAACCGGTTCTCCGTAATCTTAAGATCAGCGGGAGTACAGTCCCACCCCGCGAAGAGCAGCTCCGCCGAGCCGGGCTCCGCCGGCACAAGAGTGATCTGCTCTCCTTCTCTGACATATCCGCCGTCTATCGGTCCGGACGCCTTTCCGTTCTTCACAGTAAGCCGGTATCTGACATCCGTTCCGCTTATCTGCTCCGCTCCGTTGATGGTTCCGTCCGCGCGCAGCTTTCCGTTGACAGTCAGTCTGGCTCCCGCCGCCATCGTAAGCGCGGCTCCTTCCGGCACCGTCAGCACCGTGCCCGCCGGGATCACCGCGCTGTATGAAAGCCTGACAGAACTGCCCCAGACGCGCCCCTCCCTGCCGATCAGGATCACGCCCGACCAGGACTCCTGACCGGTCTGATCCGCCAGGGAATTCAATACGATACAGGCGTTGCCCGGCCGTCCGGCAGCGTCTTTGGTCACAAGTCTTCCGCCGATCCCGAACACAGTGCTTCCGCCGCTTCCGGAAGATGTTGTGCTCCCCCCTGAAGCGGTTACTTTGCCGCCGCTGATCGTCACCGCGTGCGAAAAGGCAGAATCGCCGATCCCGACGCCCATCGCGCCTCCCTCGGCTTCCACGATCCCGCCCCGTATCGCGATATTCTCAGCGCTTCCCATACTGCCCGCGCCGATACCAGCTCCGTGGGTCGCGCTGGAAGCGTGAATGTTCCCGCCGCTGATCGTAATATTCTTCACCGCGTGCGCTTTCGAATTCTGGGAAGCGCCGCTTCCGATCCCCGCGCCCCAGTAACCCGCTGCGCTGAGCGAACCGCATGCCGCTGTACAGATATGTCCCGAACGCCCCGCTCCCTGACACCGGATCGTGAGTGTTCCGACGCTGCCTGCCCCATCCTTCTGCAGACCGGCGCACCACATGCCGCTCTTCAGCACATTCGCGCTTCCGTCCGCCAGGGTCACCGTGACGTTCCCGCCGCTTCCCTCCGCGATCTCAAACGCCGGCACCTGACCGGCATCCGGGATCCGGATATCGACTCCGGCAAGCGTAATATTCGCGTTAACGCCGCTCTCCACACGGATGCGGTCAAGCGTTGTCTTACCGGATATCGTGACCGGCGCGTCCGTCAGAATATACAGAACATGGTCTTCATACCGGTAATCGGAGCCGTTTCTGCCGCCTGTCACGGTAAAATCCCCAACCTGTACCGAGGCGTCCCCCGGAGTCGCAGGATCCACGGCCGCCGCATAGGTCAGCGCCGGCGCCGTACAGAACAAAGCCAGCACTGTAAGGCAGAAAGCCAGCAATCCATATCCCTTTTTTCTTCTCAGCATAACGGTCCTCCCTTCCGATGCGGCAGTATGCCGGATTCCAGTCATTCCCATCTGCCGTTATCTTATCATATTTGCCGGATGAAATCTCTATCCATACTATTATGATTCGCTTACGATTTTCTATCGAAACACGGTGCCGCCCCATCTTACACGATCGAAACGCGAAACACGGCGCCGCCCCGTCCCCTATTGCTAAAACTTTCTGAAAATGTTATGATTTCCTCATCAGACCTTTATTCTGCCCGGCCGCACCCCGCGTCCCGGCAGATCACATTTACAGAAGGAGAACGACATGTCCGACTACACCATCTCACGCATCTCCCCCACCGACCGCCGCGGCCAGCGGCAGCTGACAGAACTGCTTACAGCCGAAGGCATCCGCAAGGACGGCAGCCTGGATTACACCTGCGGCATGTTCGACGACGATTACAACCTGATCGCCACCGGCAGCTGCTTCGGCAACACGCTGCGCTGCATGGCCGTCAGCAGCTCCCATCAGGGCGAAGGACTGATGAATGAGATCGTCAGCCACCTGATGGATGTACAATACGCGCGGGGGAATATGCATCTGTTCCTGTACACCAAGTGCAGCTCCGCCAAATTTTTCGGCGACCTGGGCTTTTATGAGATCGTGCGGATCCCGGATCAGATCGTATTCATGGAGAACCGACGGAGCGGATTTGCGGATTATCTGAAGAAGCTGGAAAAGGACCATATCCCCGCTGCCGGCAGCCACGGAGCGGAGACACATTCTGCCGACGGCAGCTCCCCGTCCTGCGGTTCAGACGCCTCACCCCGCACTGCCGCCCTGGTCATGAACGCCAATCCGTTTACCCTTGGACACCAGTATCTGGCAGAGCGCGCCGCCGCTGAAAATGATATCCTGCATCTGTTCATCGTCAGCGAGGACGCAAGCCTGGTGCCTTTCTCTGTGCGCAAACGCCTGGTCCTGGAAGGCACCGCGCACCTGCACAATATCATTTATCATGAGAGCGGACCTTATATCATCAGCAGCGCCACATTTCCCAGTTATTTCCAGAAGGACGAGGCGGCTGTCAATGAAAGCCATGCCATGCTGGATCTGACTGTCTTTACACAGATCGCGCGGACACTGGGCATCGGCCGCCGCTACGTGGGCGAGGAGCCGAACAGCCAGGTCACCGGGATCTATAATCGTATCATGAGCGAGAAACTGCCGGAAAACGGCATTGAATGCGTTATCGTCCCCCGCAGGGAATTCGGAGGGCAGGCCATCAGCGCCTCCACCGTCCGTCAGGCGCTGAAAGACGGAGACTGGGATCTGCTTGCGCGGTTGGTGCCGGAAACGACTCTTCGGTATTTTAAAAGCGAAGAAGCGGAACCGGTGATCAGCCGGATCCGCGCGGCGGGGGATGTGGTTCATTATTAGAGGGGCGTTCCAGGTTATAAATGTACACATAGTCGTGAAAGATACGCGCAGGAATTTGAAAACATGCGGCAGCACAGCGGGGCAGGCGGAGCCGAGGCATATCCTGGACGCGATTTACGGAGAAGGGTTAGTCTTTCTTAATGAAAAAACGCCGGTTTGACGGTCGGAGCCCATGACCACAAGTCATGGGCGAAGCGGCAAGCTGAGCGAGAATTTCTTCAGAAATTCTCGCGAATTTGCCGTTGCCCTCAAACCGGCGTTATTGAATTTAGAAAGACTTCCCTTCGGAGTCATGAGCGTCCAGGATGTGACTCGGCCCCGCCTGCCCCGCGTATCTTCCGCGGCTATATGCGCAAAATCTCTCACATCAAACCGCCGCCTGCAGCAGCCCGCAGTCCGCCGCCGCCTTATAAAACAGAGAAAGCGGCAGAAAACTCTGCGCGAACGTCTTTGTTCCGTCTCCGGCATTGATCAGCGCGTCGTCCACCACGGATTTCGGGCCGCCCGCGCTGCGCTTCGTTCCCTCTATGGCGCTTCGGAAGGTGGGCAGACCATAACGCAGATACCTGCAGTCTCCCGTCAGCTCCCAGGCATACGTAAGCGCTTCCAGGATCAATGTGTTATTTCCAAGGCGGTTCAGGCTCGGCAGCTCCTTATAGTAGAACAGGCCGTTGTCCATCAGGCAGTTCTCCACCAGATCGTCCACCGCCTCCAGGATCATGGCGCGGATCTCATCCCTCGGAGATACGCGGTAGTAACGCATGAGACTTCCGATCGCCACCGCGATCATGAATCCCGTGCGGATCATCGTATTGTCCGTGTAGGCCGCCAGCCATCCGCCGTAAGTCTCCTTCCACTGACGGAACTGCTCCACGATCCGGTCGCATTTGGGAAGCCAGCGTTCCTCTCCCGTCTCCACATAGAGGGCCGTCAGCGTCCGCAGGGCCCAGCCGGTCTCCCTTGCGCCGACCTCACCATTTCTCTGATACATCGGCGTATCCAGCAGGCGGAGCACATTCTCCCCGATCCCGACCGCCGTTTCCAGCGCGCGCTCGTCCCCGGAAAAATGATAATGATCCAGAAGGCCCTCGACCCACTCATGGGAGCAGACGATGGCGCTGTCCAGCGTGTGGCTGCGGCAGTGCTCCCACTGGCCGCCAATCAGCAGCGGATCCTCACTGTAATGGCACACGTCCACATCCATCCAGTGGGACGCTGCCGTAAGCATATAATCCAGAAAGCGGCGCTCCCCCGTCCGGGCGTAAAACAGCGCGCAGGCGTGCGGATAATCGTATTCGTTGTTGGTCCACACCAGTTTTCCGCCGCCCCGTCCCTGGGCGGTATAGCCCGGATCCGGCGCGTCGCCCCAATTGAGCATGCCGTAGCAGCGGGCGTGGCTGTCGCATCTGCCGATCAGCGCGATCTCCACATCATCCTTCCGTTTCTCCCTGTCCACGAAAATATCCGGCATGACGCCCGCGTCCCGGAATACCTCCGGCGGAATGGACGGCCTGTCCGGCATCTGATAGATCAGGCTCCGGTCGTCCAGCTCCAAAAGCCCGCATTCCGGTCCGTGAAAATGCAGCAGAAACCGCTGTTCCCGGGACATGCCGGACTGCATGATCACCTGCGTGCCGCCCTTCGGCACCAGGAAAATATGGACGCCCGCCCCATCGGCCCGAACCGCCTTGGGATAATTCTGCTGGGCCTGAAAAATCGTGGCGCACACGCCGCCGTTTTCTCCGGTACGGTCCGCAAAGAAGGTGCCGTACAACACTTCAGCCATATGCTCGTTGTTTTCTTTCAGCAAATATTCCGCGTCGACAGCCTTTTCCACCGGCGCCGCATCGCTTCCGATCAGAAAATCCGTCTTATAGTTGGAGTTGGCGGCGCAGGTCCGCACTCCTTTTATATGGCTTTCGATTTCAGAAAGCTCTGCCGTTCCCTTTGTGCGGAAGGTCTCGCCGGCCGTCTCCTTGCCGCCGTCACCCGCCAACACCGAAAACTTCAGTTCAGAAACTGCAAGCGGCTGATCTGTGGAATTGATGATCCGGTAAGCGATCTCCACCCACGGTTTCTCCGCATAAGCCGTCAATTTGACTTCAAAAGTCACCGGCCTTGGACCGACGCATTCGCCCATACAGCGCAGCACCGCCACCAGCGGGCCTTCCTCTGCGGCGCGCCATTTTCCGAGGCGGAGCGCATAGCGGCCGCCGTTCCCATCCTCCAGAAACGGACCGGCGAACTGATCCGCCTCATATCTTGCATTGCCGTCCTCCAGCCAGTCAAACAGCGACGCGGCCCCGTCGGATACGCCGAAACGCAGGCCGCCGTTCACGGCAAAGCCCTGTTCCGTCCGTTCTATCTTCAGTGCCTCATAAGAAATGCGCTCTGCCGTCCGCGCCGCCGGATCCGCGTCGCCCTCCGCTCCGGTCTCCAGCCTCAGCACCGCCTTCTGGTTCCCCGGCAGGTCCGCCAGAAACCGCACGAACAGATAACGGATGCTGCCGTCCTGATAGCGGGCCGTGACCTTCGTCTGAACCGGCGTCTGCTTTCCACCCTGGAATACCTTCACACTGTCCGCGCTCCGCAGCTTTCCGGCGGCAAAAGGCACCGCAACGCTGCAATGCTCCCGCACCCTGTCATAACGGTACAGCTTCGGAAAATACAGTTCCAAGAAAACGCACCCCTTTCTTTACTCACCCCAGAAAACTTTAATTTGCTCCTTCGACCGACGCCGGTATTCGCTCATTCCAGGATCCGTCCGTCGATCGATACGGTCACGACCTGCCACGGGATAAACTTCCCGCTGGCCTGAAGCGCTCTCTTCGCGGCCATCTCAAGCCCGCCGCAGCAGGGCACCTCCATGCGGAGGATCGTCACGTTCCTGATATCGTTCTGCCGGATGATCTCCGTCAGCTTCTCACTGTAATCCACGGCGTCCAGCTTCGGGCAGCCGATCAGCGTCACTTTGCCGCGCATGAACTCCTGATGGAAGGCTGCGTAGGAATAGGCGGTGCAGTCAGCCGCGATCAGCAGCTTCGCGCCGTCAAAATACGGCGTCTTGAGCGGAGCCAGCCTGATCTGCGGCGGCCAGTTGCGAAGTTCTGAAGCCGGCGGCACAGGCGGAAGCGGATGCACAGGCTGCCGCCCCGATCCTTCTGCCTGATGTCTCTGTTCTCCCGGCATCAAAGGCGCCCATGCTGTCGGTCCATCCTGGCCCGCAGGTTTCAGATCTCTCACGCGTGCCCCGGGACATCCTCCGCCATGAACGTGATCATGACCAACACCTGGTTCCGCAGTATTCCTACCGGCTGCGTTGTGTTTGCTCTCCGCCACCGCTTTCTCATCATAAGCGGCCGCTTCCCTCTCCTCGAAAGTGATCGCCCCCATAGGGCATTCCGGCAGGCAGTCGCCCATGCCGTCGCAGTAATCGTCCCGGATCAGCTTTGCCTTACCGTCAATGATCGCGATCGCGCCTTCATGGCATGCCGCAGCGCACGCGCCGCAGCCGTTGCATTTTTCCTCATCAATCTGAATGATCTGACGAATCATTATCTTCCTTCCCTTCTGCTTTCAACCATGTATGTTAGTCTCACTGTACCCACGCCGCTGCAAGCCGTTTCGCCTCCGCGCCCGCGTACAGCCCCTCGCCGCTTGTTTCGGCTTCTTTCAACAGCTGCCGCGCCGCGTCCTCCTGCCCCTGGGCATGGCGCATCCGGGCCAGCAGAAGCTGCATCTCGCTTTTATGGATCCGATTGCCCGCGTACCGGATCTCTTCCTCGATGTACACGGTATCGTAGGTTTCACTCTTCAGGAAATTCAGCCAGTTCTCGGCCAGCTTGACGCACTCCTTCAGGTTATTCGCCAGCGTGTTGGCGCGTCCCTCAGCTTCTTCCCTAAGCTCCTTCAGCCTCGCAAGCTGCGTCTCCGCCTTCTCGATATTCTCGGAAAGCAGATAGAAGCGCATCCGCTGATTCTCGGTCAGGGACATGCCCGCCAGGGAATGGAGCTTCAGTTCCTCCGGTTTCAGCGCGTCCACCACCGCCAGACCTTTCTCAAATTCACCCAACGCCTCATAGGCGTAGGCGACTTTATTCTTCGCGTCCACATATTCCACCACGTTATCCGGAACCTTGTCGGACAGCGGCTCGAATTTCTCCAAAAACTCGGCGGGCTTTCCCTGCTGGTACAGAAGCGCCGTCATGGACTTCACGCGCCGGTTGGCAAAGAAGGAGGACGCCACGCGGCCGACGATCACGCCTGCAAACGCATACATCGCGATCAGAAAGACCGTGGCATAGGAACCGCGCTCGCTGAGGCCCGCGTAATTCAGCAGAGCAAGCAGGAAACCGATCAGGCCGCCGCCCACCATAAACAGATTGTTCTGAAGTTTAAAATAAGCAACCATATGGAAGCTCCTTTCTCATGGGCTTTTCTTTATTCTATCATAACTCACCCAAATTGTCACCAAAAAAGGGCACAGTCTCATAAGTCTGAAACTGTGCCCACACATTCAAACATTTGCAATTCCCATCTGCCGCCATATCCTCATCGGCTACAGCAGCTTTCCTTCACGCTGCCGCATTGCCGCAGCGCACTCCCCTGTCCTCACGCCGCTTAAAGCATGAAGGAGAAGATGAAGGAAGCGATGATCAGCACGATGCCGCCGCCCAGACGGGAGGACAGCTGCGCATAAGCGATCAGATCCATACGGTCTGCAGCACCCAGGCAGGCCAGGTCGCCGTTGCCGCCGCGGTTCGCCATGCAGAGGCCGGCGGTCAGAGCGGAGTCAACCGGATAGAAGCCTACCAGATAGCCGACAGCGCCGGCGCCGATGATAGCGCCGATCACGATCATCAGGGCCATCAGCACGTTTCCGGGAGTCAGAGCGGTGAACAGATCCGCGATATCGAAGTCGCAGCCCATGCCGACCATGATGATGATGCCCATGTAGCCGGACATGAAGGACTGGATCTTCTTCGCAGCCGCGCGGATGTTATCCGGGATCACGCCAAGGGCAGCCAAAAGAACTACGAACAGGATCATGTAAGCAAAGTAGTGGATCTGAGCGCCTGCGATCTCAGGCAGGACCACCTTGCTCATCAGGCGGCCTACGCAGAAGCAGGCAAGGCCTACAAACAGAGCGCCAAACAGATCATCTGTGGTAACCTTGACCTTCTTGTCGTCTCTGGCGATGTTGGAGCCCTTGCGGAGCAGGGTCTTCTTGTCGCCGGTCAGCTTCGGCCAGATGTTTCCGGCTGTATTTAACAGGGCGGAACCGATGATGGCAAAGATGTTGGCGATGGTCAGGATGATGATGGCGAAGCCGTAGTAGTTGGCCTTCGCGTCGCCGGTTACATTCTCATAAATCTCACTCAGCGGTACAGCGCCTGCGCCGTTGCCGCCGCCCATGATCGGGAGTACGTACTTGATCAGGGAGTCCGCCGGACGGATACCGAAGATCAGTCCGGTTACGATGCCCAGAAAGCCCGCCACAAGCAGACCTCCCAGGATCGCCGGAAGATATCCCGCGAAGGAGCGGAGCAGGATGTCACGGTCCAGAGCCAGCACGGAGCCTACAATCAGGCATACAATGAAGAACTCCAGGAAGTTGATCTCGTCTCCGATAATGAAGCTGTTGACGTTGGCCACCGTGTCAGCCGGAAGTATATTGAAATACTTCATAAGCGCCACGCCGAAGAATACCAGCAGAAGTCCGCCGCCGATGTAGGTGTTCCAGATCGGGATCCTCTCGCCGATCTCATTCAGCACGACCGCCAGTGCGAAGCAGGACGCCAGCGTACCGGTCATACTGCTGGACTGCACGCCCAGGTACATGGTCAAACCGCAGAGCAGGATCGCCGCGATTGCCAGATGCACGGGAAGTCCGCCGAGCTTAAGCTCACTAAGCCCTTTTGTTTCTTTGCTTTCTGCCATACCTATACCTCCATAGTATATAATGATGAAAATTTATATCCACCGGGGCGGGCAGCATCCCCCGCCCCGGTCAGATACGCAGGTTACTCAGTCTTTGAACTCGTAATCCTTGATCTCTCTTACCACGTCGATGATGGTGCCGTCGCGGGCCTCGATGATGCCAACGACACGGTCGCCGAACTGCACCGGATCCGGCTCGCCGACCATGGCGTAGGCCATGTCGCGCAGCTCCTCAATGGTCTTAAACGGTAATTTCACATCCTTCATGCACTCGATCAGATCCTGACGCCTCGGGTTGATCGCAATGCCGTAGTCGGTGATGACCACGTCGACGGTCTCGCCGGGAGTGGTCACGGTGGTCACATTGGTGCAGATCGCCGGGATACGTCCCTGCAGAAGCGGCGCGATCACGATCGTGCACTTCGCTCCCGCCGCCGTGTCCGGATGTCCGCCCTGCGCGCCGGTGATCATGCCGTCGGAGCCGACGACCACGTTGCAGTTGAAGTTCACATCCACTTCCAGGGAAGCAAGGATGACGAAATCCAGCTTATTGACATACGCGCCCTTATTGAACGGGTTGGCGTACTCGGAAGCGGTGATCTCGATATGGTTCGGGTTCTTCTTGATGGACTCGATGGCGCCCATGTCGAAGTCCTGGGTATCCACCAGGGTCTTTACCAGGCCCTTCTCCAGCAGATTGCACATCGGGGTCGTGATGCCGCCGAGGCCCAGACCCATATGGATGCCCCTCTCCTCCATGATCTTGCCCAGGGAGATCGTGGACGCGATGGACGCGCCGCCGACGCCTGTCTGGTAGGAGAAGCCTTCCCTGAAGTACGGGGTGTTGATCACGAACTGGGTGCAGTAATCCGCCATCATGATCTTGCGGACGTCGGTGGTCGGTTTCGCGGCGCCGGTAGCGATCTTCGCCGGGTTGCCGATGGCGTCGACCACGCACACGTAATCCACATGGACCATGGAAATGCT
>CANQGA010000070.1 GCA_947600145.1 uncultured Lachnospiraceae bacterium
CCTCTGCCGTTCGGGTGTCAATGCCTCAAACAGGCTCACCAGTTCCGGCGACGCGTAAATCGTCTTTCGTATCTCTTCTTCGGGGATTCGCTCGCCCATAGCGCAGTACCAGGGCGGGCGTTCATTTTTTCGGCCGGCATCCTCACCGGCGGTATTTCTTTTCCTCATATGCATTTGCATACCTCCTCTGCTGTTTCGCGCAGACAAAATAAATCCGCGCAGTTTCGGGTTTCATCATGGGATCCACCGGGGAATGCCCGATCAGATGCCAGATACGGACAGGAGAAGAATTCCTGTCGATGTGCTTACAGTTTACCATAGGGGCGATAAAATGGCAAGGGCTTTTTGAAGTATGGTTACAAGATGACTTAAAAGTATAATATTGTCATATCGGAAAATGTGTTGAGAAATTATTGGAGAATTTTGAAAAGATACGGTATCTGGCGAAATGTAATTGGTAAGAAGCAGAGCTGAGGGGTTGATATAGCCTTACTTCATCTCTTTTCTTTTCCTCAATGCATCTGCTACAATTTCAATGACAGAAATATCGTCATCAGATAAATCAGATACGTTAATTAATCGCTGTCGTTCTACATCTAGTAAATAGTCTGTTGTAACATGAAAAATATGGGAAATTTTAATCAGGACGTCGTAGGAGGGATATCTGTCTCCGCTTTCGTAATATGAAATGATAGATTTAGCCACTCCCAGCCTGTCTGCGAGTTGTTGCTGAGTTAATTTCATGCCTGTCCGTAGAGACTTTAGCTTTTTTCCAAACTCCACTATTTTCACACTCTCTTTCCACTGATAGTTATATTGTAATCAGTTTATCTGTATATAGTTGACTAATGGAGAACAAAAATAAATAAAATAGTGGAAATCAGTATTTAGTTGTGGTATAGTATATTTGAAGTTAATTCAAAACAAAATTCTATGAGAGGACTAAAAGATCATGGAGTATATGGGAACAAAAGAAGCAGCAGAGAGATGGGGCTATCCTCAAAATACGATTTCGAGGTGGTGTAGGCAGAATAAGGTTGACGGAGCCGAGCAAGATTCTAAAGGAAGCCCATGGCGGATTCCTGTTAATGCGGAATGTCCGAAAAATATATTAAAATAAAGAAGACAAGTATGATTAAGAAAAGGAGGCTGTCATGAAAGGAAAGAGATGTTTACTGGCGGTGATGGGGGTTATTGTATTGTTTTTAGTGGGTTTTTCTGGTGTGGCGATGGCTGAACAGACGGATGAATATGTATATGAAGTCAGAGAGGAAGGAATAGTTCTGACTGATTACATTGCGACCCCTTTTGACGCGGCCAAAGTAGAGATTCCGAAGGAGATTGATGGACATCCGGTGATTGGCCTGGAGGGGACTTTTAAAGAAAATCAACGCGTCGTATCGGTCATTTTGCCGGAAGGAGTTTTGTTCTTGGGGGACGACACTTTTTATGATTGTGAAACTTTAGTGGAAATTGGATTCCCGAGTACATTGGAAAGGATTGGAAAAAAGTGTTTTTACAATACAGGCTTGGAAGAAGTGATATTACCGGCATCAGTTAAGCAAGTAGATGTCGATGCTTTTAGCCGTTGCAAAAAACTGGTTAGAGCCGACTTAAGCAATTATATGCAAAGCCGATTTAATGGTAGTTTTAGTTATTGTAGTGGTCTTAAGGAAGTTATTTTGCCAGATACTTTAGAGATCATAAACGAAGGTTCCTTTATGTATTGCGAATCACTTGAAAAAATTGTATGGCCGTCCAAATTGAAGCGTATTAACGATGAAGCATTTTTCGGCTGTTCTTCCCTTCGTGAAATCGTATTGCCTGATACGGTGGAGAAAATAGGAGCTGCCGCCTTTGGCGGTGATATATATACTGCCTGTGTTTCTTTAGAAAAAGTTGAATTTCCGGATTCACTGAAAGTGATATATGCTGATGCGTTTATAAATTGTAAAAGTTTGAAGGAGGTAAGGCTTCCGGAGAAACTTGAATGCTTATGGAGCGGTGCGTTTATGGGTTGTGACTCGCTTGAAGAATTCGTGATTCCTGAAGGCATTATTCCTGATAATATAGGAACAGGTGTCGCCGGTGGAAAGAAGTTGAAACAGATCATCAATAACTCTCCGTATGATTTGGATGAACGGGTCTTTAGAAAATATGACAAGACCAAGGAATATGCATGGTTTGCTGATGAAAACTGCACGGAAGTTGCTAAATTTATTCCTGCAAAATCTTCCATTTACCGGGGTAAGGCTGAATTATATGGTAATGTAGCCAAGGATATTTTGGAGGAGGCCAGTATATTTGTGGATGGAGTTAGCATGAAAAATATGAACTCAAAGGAAGAAATTGAGGTGTATCTGAGCAGTCTTTTACCATTTTCTGCGGATGTATCGGTTATCGTTAAAGTGGGCAACTTTTCCGCTGCGAGTGCAGGAACAAGGTGGCTTCCATCAGGTCTTTCAGGGAGTGCATCGAACATAAGTCTGGTGGTTCGGAGCAATCATTCTCAAATAGATATGTCAACGGTCGAAATCAGCAAAAGACTTGAGATATATCAGGAATCTTATAATGCGTCCGAAGATAAGCCAAGTGGTGGTAGCAGTTTCGGAAGCGGTGGCAGTTCTGGCAGCGGCAGCAGTTCCGGCGGAAGACTGTCCGGGAATGGGGCAGCGGCTCCGGGGAATGCCGGTCTTACTGTTACCAAACCGAGTGTCTCGGCAGGTCAGTGGGAACTGCAGGGCACCATATGGAAGTTGATTCTGCCTGATGGGAATTTTGCCAGTGCGCAGTGGGGACTAATTGCTGGAAAATGGTATCTGTTCGGCGCTGATTCCAGTATGCTTACCGGATGGCAGATGGTGAATGGTGCATGGTATTATCTTGAGGCCGACGGCAGCATGGCGGTTGGCTGGAAGCTGCTGAATGATAAGTGGTATTACCTGAATCCGGACGGAGATATGGCAATCGGATGGAAAATTGTTGATGGAAAATGGTATTATTTGGATGCATCCGGAGCATTGCTGACGAATACGGTCACGCCGGATGGGTATTCTGTCAATGTGTCCGGCGAGAGGATTTAGTGACAGAGATATGGAAATTATGGAGAGGGGTAGGCTATAAAGTCTGCCCCCCTGTTTCGACCCCTATTTCAGTATAGCGGTACTGTTTTGCCGTATCTTACTGCCATGAAGCCACGAGCAGTGCTTCCAGTTCCCGGTGGAGTCCGGCGATAGAGGTGTCTTTTGAGGCCAGTTCCGTCTTTTGACGTCTCGGCTTCCTTTCAAAGCTGATTTACATAATATTTCACTTTAGCCCCGTCCATTCTGAGCAATGCTTCCGAAAATATCCCCAGCACATCCCCTTATTCTCATTTTGAAGCCTTGTCTTAATGGCATTTTTATAAGTATCTGTGGGAGCGTAAATAAAGGACAACTTCTAAAAAGGACAACTTTTAGCTGTTGTAATAGTATCCTAAATGTAAAGGGACAACAAAAGGACACTGAAAAAGGAGCGAACCATCTCTGATTCGCTCCCTTATATTCTGAAGAACCCTTAAAACAGGCACTTCTATCAGCCAAAATACCTCTCCAGCAGCCCCTTGAACGCCTTCCCATGTCTCGCCTCGTCGCGGGCCATCTCATGGACGGTGTCGTGGATCGCGTCCAGGTTCAGCTCTTTCGCGCGCTTCGCAAGGTCGACCTTGCCGGCGGTAGCGCCGTTCTCGGCGGCTACGCGCAGCTCCAGGTTCTTCTTGGTGCTGTCGGTGACGACCTCGCCCAGCAGCTCCGCGAACTTGGCGGCGTGCTCAGCTTCCTCGTAGGCGGCCTTCTCATAGTACATGCCGACTTCCGGATAACCCTCTCTGTGGGCGACTCTCGCCATGGCCAGGTACATACCGACCTCGGTGCACTCGCCTTCGAAATTCGCTCTCAGGTCGGCGACGATGTCCTCGCGGACGCCCTTCGCCACGCCGATGGAATGCTCGGCGGCCCAGGTCAGCTCGCTCTTCTGCTCCTCGAACTTGTCGGCCGGCGCCTTGCAGACCGGGCAGAACTCCGGAGCGGTGTCGCCCTCATGTACGTAACCACAGACCTTGCAAACCCATTTTTTCATAGTGAATATCTCCTTTTCTTTTAATTTTAAATTAATAATAGTTCCTATTATTAGCTTAGCATATACAAAAATACTTGTCAAGCAGATGTTATCATTTTATAAATGTTTTTCCGCTTTGTCCAGACAATCTCCGCAAATGCCGTAGAAATACGTGATATGGCTGTCGATCTTCCCGCCGCAGCATTCCTGGGCTTTCGTGTTCATCTGCTCAAGCACGTTCATCGGAAGATCTGTCACCTGGCCGCACTCCCTGCAGATAAAATGGTAGTGGGGGCGGGTGTCTCCGTCGAACCGTTCCGGGCCGCTGCCGCAGTTTAGACGCCGGATCTCGCCCAGGTCCGCCAGGAGATTTAAGTTTCGGTAGACGGTGCCGAGGCTGACATTGGGAAATTCCTCCCGGACGCTTGCGTAGACCGCGTCGGCAGTGGGATGGTCGTGCCTCGCCATGAGGCAGTTCAGGATCGCGTCCCGCTGGCGGCTGTGTTTGAGTGTTTTCATGGCAATCCCTCCATGTGCGCGACATTCAATAATGATAACCATTACTGATTATAATGGAAAGAGCCTGATTTGTCAAGGGCGAATCTACACGCGTTCTGCGTACATTCTTCGATCCGCAGTATCTTTTCGGCTGCCGGACGGGCCGTCAGGTCAGCCGGGTTGCGCCTCCCGGGAATATTTCTGCAGCTGTTCCTTCGCCACCCGGATGAATTCCTGCGTGGCCCGCGACATGTAGTGCCCTTTGTGGTATCCGATCCCGAGAATGCCGTGGGCCTTCGGGTGGTTCAGATGGTACAGGCCGATGCCGGCGGCCTGCGTCAGGGCGCGGCGCCATTCGTCGCTTTCTGTCATGAACATTTTCGGATAGAACGTGGCGCCCATGCCTTTGAGGGACAGGGAGAGCACGGTCTCGATATTCTCGGTCTCCAGGACGATGGGAGGCGAGATCTGGGCGTCGGCGAACATCTCCTCCGCCAGGGAACGCACCCGGTTGCCGGTATTGATCAGCAGGAACGGGCAGTCGGCCAGAAGCGTCAGATCCGCCGCTTCCTCCAGCTTTGCCTTGATCTCCTCGACCCGCCCCGGATACAGCTTCTCTAACAGGCTGTCGGGCACGATCAGCAGGATCTCCTCCTCACAGACCGGGACGGTCTCGATATTCTCGCCCTTGATCGGCAGCATGTCGATGATCAGGTCCACCTCGCCGTGGAGAAGCTCCGCGTCCAGCTCCCGGGTATTGCCCTCGCGCAGATGCAGCTCGATATTGGGAAACTGCTCCCGGTAGACCGGCAGGATCTCCGGCAGTACCCGGCGGCCCCTGGTGTGGGACATGCCGATGGTCAGGCGGCCTTTCGAGAAGTCCTTGATATCCGCCAGCTCCCGGTAGGTCTCGTCCCGCAGGTGCAGGATCTCCCGCGAATGCTTGGCAAGCATTCGCCCCGCGTAGGTCAGCGTCAGCGGCGAGGTCCGGTTGAACAGCGTGATGTCGAACTCCTTCTCCAGGTTGGCGATGTGGCTGCTTAAGGACTGCTGGGAAATGTTAAGCTTTCTGGCGGCTTTTGTGATGCTCGATTCCTCCGCCGCCACGAGGAAATATTCCAGATTCAGGAAGTTGATCATAGATGCCTCCCCGGCGCTGCCGCCGGTTTCTTGTGTAGTTACAGTGTATCAGCACATTGCGCGGCCCAGGTCCGGCCGGCAGGATCAGAACCCCGCCTCGTGCGGTCCGTTAAGCGTCAGCGCCGGAATGTACGGGATCAGTTTTTCCACGGAAGTATTGATAATCAGCTCTTCCGGGAAATGCAGCTCCTCCAGCAGCGCGATGCATCCCGCGTGATTGCCCACGTCCGCCGCCACGTGGGCGTCGCTGCCCATGATGACAGGAGTGCCGTAATGGACGCACCGCTCCAGGAGCGCCGCGTAGTTCTCGCGGGCGCCTTTGCGGGAGGCGCGGGGATTCAGGGAGGAATTATTGACCTCCAGGAGTACGTGGTGTTCCTTCGCCGCCGCCGCGACCGTATCCGGGTCGATGGGGAAGCGGGAGTCGTCCGGGTGGCCGATGATCTTCACGTAGGGGTTCTTCATGGCTCCGACGATGGCCGCCGTGTTCTGCGCCACGGTGCCCGCGGTGAAGCAGGGCACGTGGATGCTCGCGATGGCGTAATCCATTTTCTTCAGGTGGTAAGGGACCAGATCCACATGCCCCTCGTAATCCAGGATATTCAGTTCGCATCCCATCAGGAGCCGGACGCCGAAGAGCTCGTTGGGGATCACCTTGAAATTGATGAAATACAGTTCGTGGGGCGCTCCGCCCATGCGTGGACCATGGTCCGTGGAGCCGAAGAGTTCCAGCTTCTGCCCGGAAGCGGCGTGGGCCATCTCGTAGAGGGTGTTGTAGGCGTGGCCGCTGGCGACGGTATGGGTGTGCAGGTCCATAATATCTCGCATAAAAGGTCCTTCTTTCTGTCATGCGGCCCCCGAAAGAGCGCATTTTGGCCGTTCGGGAGCGGTAAATAGTACATTTTTAAATATATCACAAATTTTTTTATAAAACCACAAAAAAAATGAGGTAGAAATTTGATTTTTATAGTATAATAGATTCATACGCCGTCCACAGGACGAAAAAGGGCGTGCATTCTGTTAAATATGCAAGATGGAGGAGTTACAAACATGAGTGAAGAAATGCTGAAGGCGCAAACAGACAACATCGAAGCCGCTGCGGAAGCAGCCGCGGAGAAAGCCGAGGCCGTGGAAGCCGCCGCTGAGGCCGCCGCGGAGAAGGTTGAGGCCGCGGAAGCCGCCGCTGAGGCCGCCGCGGAGAAGGCAGAGGCTGCGGAACCCGCCGCGGAGAAGGCGGAAGCCGCGGAACCCGCCGCTGAGGCTGAACCGGCGAAACCGGCTGAGCCCACCGAGACCATGGAGGACTTCAAGGAGGAGCTTGAGAAGTCCTACAAGGAGCACGCGAAGAAGCGCAGCCGCGGATTCGTGGACGACGGATCCGTAAGCGCCGAGAAGTGGGAAGAGCTGCGCCAGAAGATGGAAGATAAGGAAGTCATCAATGTAAAGGTCAAGGAGATCGTCAAGGGCGGAGCCATCGCGTTCGTTGATGATATGAAGGCGTTCATCCCGGCGTCCCAGATCGCGCTGAACTATGTGGAGAAGCTGGAAGAGTTCGTCGGCAAACACATTGACACTTACATTATCACGGTGGATCCGGAGAAGAAGAGGCTGGTCCTGTCCGCCAAGGAGCTGCTGCGCGAGCGCAGGGACGCGGAGCGCAAGGCCAGAATGGAGAAATATGTTCCCGGCGCCGTCGTAGAGGGCGTTGTGGAGAGCCTGAAGGACTACGGCGCGTTCGTACGTCTGGAAGAGGGCGTTTCCGGACTTCTGCATGTGTCCCAGATCAGCCGTCAGAGGATCAAGCATCCGGGCGTTGTCCTTCAGGAAGGACAGACCGTGAAGGTTAAGATCCGCGACACGGCGAACGGCAAGATCAGCCTGAGCATGAAGGCTCTCGAGGAAGACGACGAGAGGCCCGCGAGAGAGCCGCGCGAGCCCCGCGCGCCGCGTGGTGAGGGACGCGAGCCCAGGGAAGGCCGCGAGGAGAAGAGCGATTTCCATTACAAGAATTCCGCGCCGGTTACCACAGGACTGGGCGACCTGCTGAAGGGTCTGGATCTCAAGAATTGACGATAGTACGATTATATCGAATGAGGAGGGATACGCATGACCTATATCCCCAAGACCTATGACCAGATCGACCAGTGGAATTCGCTGATGTTCATTTACAACTCTGCGCTGAAGCAGATGAATGTGAAGATCGAGGTGCTGAACAGCGAATTCGTACACATATACAATTATAATCCCATCGAGCATGTGAAATCCCGGCTCAAGACGCCGGAGAGCATCGTCAAGAAGCTGAAACGCATGGGCTGCGAGGTGAATACCTTCAACATGACGGAGCGGCTGAACGACGTGGCGGGCGTCAGGATCATCTGCTCATTTACATCGGATATCTACCAGATCGCGGATATGATCTCGCGGCAGGCCGATATCACGGTCCTGTACGTGAAGGATTATATCAAGAATCCGAAGCCCAACGGCTACAAGAGCTACCACATGGTGGTGACGATCCCGGTCTATCTGACCGAGGGACCGGTGGAGACGAAGGTGGAGATCCAGATCCGGACGGTGGCCATGGATTTCTGGGCCAGTCTGGAGCACAAGATGTATTACAAGCTGGGCGGCGACGCGCCGGAGTTTTTGCAGAAGGAGCTGAAGGCCTGCGCCGACGTGGTGGATATGCTGGACGCGAAGATGTATTCCCTGAATGAGGCGATCCTGCAGTGGAACGCCCAGGAGGAGAAGCGGAAGGCGGAAGACGGCGGCGGGGCTGCCGTCGGAGAGTAAGTTTTGAGGCGGTCCGGAAGGTCTCAGCCGGGCCGCCTAATTATGTGCAGCGCTGCGGGAAGGATACGGATGAAACCATGAAAGTTGTACTTCAGAGAGTAAGCGAAGCCAGCGTTTCCATAGACGGAGCGGTCGCGGGCGCCATCGGCCGGGGATTTCTCCTTTTGGTAGGCGCCTCCGACGAGGATACCATGGAGACGGCCGACAGGATGACGGACAAGATCTGCCGCCTGCGCATTTTCGCCGACGGGAACGGCAAGACGAACCTGTCTCTTGCGGACGTGGGAGGCGAATTGCTGGTGGTCAGCCAGTTTACGCTTTTCGCGGACTGCCGCAAAGGCAACCGGCCCGGATTTACGGGCGCGGGCGCGCCGGATCGGGCGAAGCAGATCTATGAGCGCGTGATCGAGCGCTGCCGCGGCTACGCGGACAAAGTAGAGCACGGCGTTTTCGGGGCGGATATGGAAGTGCGGCTGGTCAATGACGGTCCGTTTACGCTGGTGCTGGACAGCCGGGAGCTGGGCATCCGCTGACCGGCGGTTTCGACCGCTGGCCGGCGCGGTTTCATCCGCTGAGCGGCGTACCCCAGCCGCCGAATGGCGAGGATTCCTCCGCTGAGCGGAGGGCGCCGCGTGCGCGGCGAGAGAGAAGATACAGAGTGGACATGCGGCCGCGGCCGGAAGGGCCGCGGGAAGAAAAGAGGAGATACATAATGACCGGTAAAGAGTTGCAGGAACAGCTGACATGGAAAATTCCGCATATTGCGGCGAAGGCCCCGGAGCAGGTCAAAGAGGCCGAAGCATTCTGCGAGGGATATAAAGAATTTCTGGATCACGGCAAGACGGAGAGGGAGTGCGTGAACGCGGCGGAGAAGCTGCTGAAGGCGGCCGGCTATACGGTATTTGACAGAACGAAGTCGTACAGGCCCGGCGACAAGGTCTATCAGATCAACCGGGGCAAGTCGATCCTGGCCACGACCTTCGGCTCGAGGCCCATCGGGGAGGGCGTGCGGATCAATGGCGCGCATATCGATTCCCCGCGTCTGGATCTGAAGGCCAATCCTCTCTATGAGAAGGACGGTATGGCGCTGTTCAAGACCCATTATTACGGCGGAATCCGCAAATACCAGTGGGCCGCGATCCCGCTGGCCATGCACGGCGTCATGGTGAAAAGGGACGGTCAGGCCGTGGAATTTTCTGTCGGCGAGAATCCCGGCGACCCGGTGTTCTGCATCACGGATCTGCTGCCCCATCTTTCGGCGGAGCAGAATGAGCGAAAGCTGAAGGACGGGATCAGGGGAGAGGAGCTGAATATCGTGATCGGCTCTCTTCCTTATGAGGACGAGGAGATCAAGGAGCCGGTGAAGCTGAAGGCGCTGCAGATCCTTCATGAAAAATACGGCGTCGTGGAGGAAGATTTCGCCCGCGCCGAGGTCGAGTTTGTACCGGCTTTTAAGGCGGCCGACGTGGGCTATGACCGCAGTATGATCGGCGCTTACGGTCAGGACGACCGTGTCTGCGGCTACACGGCGCTGATGGCCGAGATCGGGACGGCGGACCCGCTTCACACGACGGTCACGGTGCTGACCGATAAGGAGGAGATCGGTTCTGAGGGCAACACCGGTATGAACGCCTCCTATTTTCAGGATTATGTTACATGTCTGGCGGAGATGGAGGGCGCGGACCCGAAGACCGTGTTCGCCAATTCCCGCTGTCTGTCCGCCGACGTGAACGCGGCCTATGACCCGACGTTTTCCAGCGTGTATGAGCCGGCCAACAGCTGCCGTCTGAACAGGGGCTGCGTGCTGACCAAATTCACCGGCTCCCGCGGCAAGAGCGGGGCCAATGACGCCAGCGCCGAGTACATGGCGGAGGTGATCGGGATCATGGAGCGGGCCGGCGTGTTCTGGCAGGTGGGAGAGATCGGCGCGGTAGACGCGGGCGGCGGCGGAACCATTGCCAAATTCATTTCCCGGCTGAACGTGGACGTGGTGGATCTGGGCGTGCCGATCCTGAGCATGCACGCGCCGTTTGAACTGTCCTCCAAGCTGGACGTCTATAATACATACAAGGCGTTCGCGGCGTTTTACCGCGCCGATTAGGACCGCGGCCGTGAGGGGATCGTCCGGACGGCGGAGCCGGGACAATCTTTAAGAATTTGTGAATTTTGAAGAAATGCTTTCTTTTGCGGAAGGAATATGGTACTATATTTTCTGCGGAGCGGGGCCTGCGGCGGAGAGAAGCGCGCTGCGGGGGAGGCTTCGATTATCTATTGAGGAGAGAAAAGGGAAACGATATGAAGAAATTTTTATGCGCGTGTTTATGTGGTGTCCTGGCGGCGGCCATGGTCACCGGATGCTCCGAAAAGGGGGGATCAAAGTCCTCTTCGATCGTAAAGCTTGGCGAATATAAAGGGATTACATATACTCCGTTATCTCTGGAAGTGACGGATGAAGATGTGGAGAATGAGATCCAGGCCATGCTGGACGCCTATCCGACGATGAATTCCGTGGACCGCGCGGCGGCCGAAGGCGATACGGTGAATATCGATTATGTGGGCAAGATGGACGATGTGGCCTTCGACGGCGGGACCGCCTACGGCACGGATCTGGAGCTTGGTTCCGGCATGTTTATCGACGGTTTTGAGGACGGTCTGGTAGGCGCCTCCAAGGGAGATAAGGTGACGCTGAACCTGACGTTTCCGGATCCCTATACGAATAATCCGGATCTGGCGGGACAGGAAGTCGTGTTCGAGGTTACGGTCAACGACGTGAAGGAGTCCGTGCCGGCGGAGCTGAATACGGATTTTGTAACCAGCTACACGGAGTATACGTCCGTCGACGAGTTCCGGGAAGGAACCCGTAAGCAGCTGGAGGAGTACGCGGCGAACGCGGCGGAGAGCCAGAAGCAGTATGATGTCTTTACGAAGGTCATGGAGAACGCCGAGATCACGGTCACCGACGAGGATGTGCAGGCGTATTATCAGGAGCTGTACGATACGTATGAAGAACAGGCTGAGGCGTTCGGCATCGACCTGGAGACCATGGTCGGATATTACGGTATGGATCTGGAGTCCTTTAAGGCGCAGCTGATGACCCAGGCGGAAGAGGCGACGAAACAGAATGCGGTCGTTCGCGAGATCGCGTCGAAAGAAGGAATTACGGCAGGGGACGCGGACCGCGAGGCGATGGCTGAGAGCTTCGGCTATGAGGACGTGGACGCGCTGATCGAGGACGGCGGCGAGGATATGGTCGAGTCCTATATCCTGATGGAGAAGGTTCTGGATTTCCTTGTGGCGAACGCAGTGGCGGAGTAATCGGCCGATTCGGATTCGCCGGAAAGATGGTTTTCGCGCGCACCGCGCTTCGGCCCGGTGCGCGTTTTCACGATTACGTCAGTACGCGGGGGAAGCCGCCGGCGGCGGGACTTCCGCGGGTTTAAGGAGAAACGTATGCATCATTCGATGTATCTGAAGGGGATGCGGGACGGCATTCCCGTCATGCTGGGATATTTTGTGGTTTCCATCACGATCGGCATCGCTGCGCGGGGAGCGGACCTGACGGCGGCCCAGGCCACGGTCATGTCCCTGACCAACCTGACCAGTGCCGGACAGTTCGCGTCGTTCGCGATCATCGCGGCCGGCGCTCCGTATCTGGAGCTTCTGATCTCACAGGCGGTGATCAATCTGCGCTACTGCCTGATGTCCTGCGCCCTTTCGCAGAAGGTGGATCAGCGGATGCCGTTTTATCACAGGCTGTTCATGGCGTTCGGCATTACCGACGAGATATTCGGACTGGCGATCGGCCAGAAAGGCAAACTGGATCCGTGGTATATGTACGGGGCCATGAGCGTCGCGATCCCCGGCTGGACGCTGGGTACGCTTCTGGGGATCCTGTCCACGGGGATGCTTCCGGCTTCCATTCTGAACGCGATGAATATGGCCCTTTATGGAATGTTTATCGCGATCTTCATGCCGGCGGCCCGGGACAACAAGATCCTGCTGCCGATCATTTTCCTCTCGATGGGGGCGAGCGCGGTGTTCCAGATGCTGCCGGTGTTCGATTTCATCTCGTCGGGAATGAAGATCATCATCCTGACGCTGGCGATCTCGTTTGCGGCGGCGGTTCTGTTCCCGATCGCGGATGAGGAGTCGGACGGAGCCGCATCCGGAAAAGAGGCAGGGCCGGGAACAGACGGAGCCGTATCCGGCGGAAAGGAGGCGGGGCGGTCATGAAGAACTATATGTATATCCTGGTGATGGCGCTGACCACGTATTTTATCCGGGTGATCCCGCTGACGCTTCTGAGAAAGGAGATCACCAACCGGACGTTTCGGTCGTTTCTGACCTATGTGCCGTATGTGACGCTGGCGGTGATGACATTTCCGGCGATCCTCTCGATCACGGAGGAGACCTGGATCGCCTGGGTGGGTTTCGCGGCGGCCATGGTGCTGGCGTATAACCGGGTAAGCCTGTTCATCGTATCGCTGGGATGCTGCGCGCTGGTATTGGCGCTGCAGATGCTGTAGGAACGGAACCGCCGGCGCGGAAAGCGCGGCGGGGACTTGGGAAAATGGGTACGCGTAAGTCTGAGAAGGAGGAGCTTATGGGGATCAGGATCGGAATCATCGGAGCCGGCGGCATCGCCGGGGTCATGGCGTCTACGCTGGCGCGGATGGACGAGGCGCAGCGGTACGCGATCGCGTCCAGGGACGGCGCGAAGGCGAAAGCGTTTGCGGAAAAATACGGATTTGAGAAGGCATACGGCTCCTATGAGGAGATGCTTTCGGATCCGGAGGTGGAGCTGGTCTACGTGGCGACGCCCCATTCTCATCATTATGAGCATATGAAGCTTTGTCTGGAGCACGGAAAGCACGTGCTCTGCGAGAAAGCGTTTACGGTCAATGAGCGGCAGGCGGCGGAGGTATTCGCCATCGCGGAGGCGAAAGGGCTTCTGGTGACGGAGGCCATCTGGCCCAGGTATCTGCCTATGCGGAAGACGCTGGATGAGGTGCTGGCAGGCGGAGCCATCGGTACTCCGCATATGATGACGGCCAACCTGTCCTATGTGATCGACGGCGTAGAGCGGATCCGGCGGCCGGAACTGGCCGGCGGGGCGCTTCTGGACATCGGCGTGTATACGCTGAATTTCGCGTCCATGGTCTTCGGGGATGATGTGGTCCAGATCTGCGGCCACGCGGTGAAAGGAGAGACCGGCGTGGATCTGCAGCACAGCATCACGCTGATCTACCGTGACGGGCGGATGGCGGTGCTGAACAGCAGCGCCAGCAGCCTGAGCGACCGCCGCGGGGTCATTTACGGAGACCGGGGCTATATCGAGGCGGAGAATGTCAACAACTGCCAGGAGATCAGAGTGTATGACCTGCAGCGGAGGCTGACCGCTTCGTACCTGCCGCCGGCGGATCAGATCAGCGGCTATGAGTATCAGGTGCGCGCCTGCGTCGAGGCGATCCGGGCAGGGAAGACCGAGTGCCCGCAGATGCCCCACGCGGAGACGCTTAAGATGATGCGTTGGATGGACGAGCTGCGCAGGCAGTGGGGGATCGTGTATCCGATGGAGCAGGGATGAAAGGGGCCGGATATCCGGAACTGAAAAGAGAGAGCAGGAGGTAAGGGGATGAAGAGATCGATCTGGAAGAGAACGGCGGCCGCGCTTGCGTTTGCGTTATGTATGGGAGCCGCGCTTCCCGCGCCGGCGGCAGGCCCGGGTACGGCAGGTGCAGAGGGCGGCCCGGGAGCGGCTTCGGCCGACACAGCTGCGGAAGGCGGGATGAATGAGCTTACGATCCGCATGGTCGGCGACGATCTGATTCACGGGATCATTTACCAGACCTATCAGCAGGCGGACGGGACTTACAATTTTGATCCTCTTTTTACAAATATGAAGAGTGAGATCCAGGCGGCGGATATCGCGATCATCAACCAGGAGACGATCATGGTCAGCGATCCGGCCCAGATCCACGACTACCCGAATTTCGGGACGCCGGAGTCCATCGGCCACGCGATCGTTTCGGCCGGATTCGACGTGGTGGCGCACGCGACGAACCATGCCATGGATCAGGGCGCGTCCGCGGTCATGAATACGATCCGGTTCTGGAAGAACAATTATCCGCAGATCCCATATCTGGGGATCCATGATTCCTGGGAGGACAGCAAGATCCGCTATCTGGACCGGAACGGCATCCGGGTGGGATTTGTCAATTATACGTACGGCCTGAACGGCATCCGCAGACCCGCGGGCATGGAATACTGCGTCGATCTGCTCACGGACGGCGGCATCGAGGCCGTCATGGCTGAGGCGCGGGCGAACTGCGATCTTCTGATCGCCGTTCTTCATGTGGGCGAGGAGTACCTGTATACGCCTACGGCCTACGCGCAGCAGCAGGCGGCCCGTTTTGTCAGCCTGGGGGCGGACATCGTGCTCTGCTCTCATCCCCATGTGATCGAACCGTTCGGCCTTGTCAATACGGCCAGCGGCCGGACCGGCCTGGTGTATTACAGCCTGGGCAATTACGTATCGGCCCAGCAGAAGGTTCCCACGAATCTGGGCGGCATGGCCGACATCAAGGTGCGCAAAACGGACAACGGCGGAACGTCTTCCATCGAGTTCGTCAGCTATGATCTGGTGCCGCTGGTCACGCATATGGCCGGCCCTTATGTCACCACCTACCGTCTGGATCAGTATCCGGACGAGCTGGCGGCGGCCCATAACCTGACGAGGCAGGGATTCTCCAAGGACGCGCTCTGGAAGCTTTATACCGACATTACCGGGAAGGCGGGGCGGTAGAGGGCGCAGATCGGTTAAATGCAGAAGGCCGGCTGGAGCAGAAGGCCGGCTGCCGGCGGGAATCCGGTCAGATCTTATCGTGCCGCGCTTCCCAGTGCCAGCTGACCGTTTGTTTTCCGTCAAGCGTGATCTCGTCCTGTACGGTCAGGATGTCCGCGCCGAAGAGACCCTCTTCCGGGATCACGAG
>CANQGA010000071.1 GCA_947600145.1 uncultured Lachnospiraceae bacterium
GAAGTACGAGAAAGATACTTCCGGCAACGAACCCGATAACGGGTATCCGGATGTGACCTGGGAGCTTTCGGAAGAAGGCGGCGAGGATCAGGCACCGAATATCTGCGCCACATTTGTTAATACATTTGAAACGGAAGATGCGAAGGCGACGCTGAAGGTCAGGAAAGCAATAGAGACTTTAACGAGCGATGGCGAGCCGTCGAATGTTGGGACTCCGGAAGATAAGGTCTTTAATTTCCATCTTGAGAACAGAGGATCGTTAGACGGCGTGGAAGTATCTTCCTGGACGGCGTCCGTAACCGGAAGCGGCGAAGCGGAATTCGGCGAGATGACATTCTCAAAGGTCGGCCGGTATGTATTCGCGATCTATGAGGATGCGGGCGACGCAGCGGGTTATGATTATGATCCGGGCAGCTGGACCGTCGAGATCAACGTAGTTGATGTCAATGGCAGGCTGATGATCGGTTATCTGGATGAAAACGGCAATCTGATCGAGGAAGGCCCGGTTTACGCGCATGCCGTAGTCGGCGAGCTGGATGCGAATGGAAAACTGGTCAGAACAGAAGTTGTTGATCCGGAGACGAATGGCGAAGCTGCAACATTTACCAACCGGTATCAGGTAGAAGCTGCACATTACGCTCCGGGCGTAAAGAAGACTGTTCTTGGCAATCCGCTTGAGGAAGAACAGTTCAACTTCACCCTGGAAAGCGGTGAAGGAAACGATGCGGATGGATTCGCGTTCGCGGAAGGCGACAGCGGACGTCACGTAACGGTGAACGGAGCCGGAACCGGGAACTTTGGCGGTATCACCTTCAAGAAGGCCGGAACCTACACCTTCAAGATCAAAGAGACCAGCAGCAACAGTCCGTTCTGGGCAGATGATGATCGGACCTGGACGCTGACGGTGGTAGTGGAAGATCAGGATTCTCAGCTTGTAGTAGCAAGCCACACTTACGTAAGGGACGGCGAGGATTCCGTAACCTCTGATACCGAGGCGGAATTCGAGAACGAGTACCACGGCCCCGGCGATCTGTCCATCAGCAAGACCGTAAGCGGCAACCGCGGAGAGAGAACGAGAGCATTTAACTTCACCGTGACGTTCACGAACCTGAAGGGCGAGCCTCTGGCCGGAACCTATGAGTACACAGGAAGCAGCACAGTGGACGGCGTGGAAGCGCCTGCGGACGGAAGCTTTAGCGGCGGCGTGCTGAACATCACGCTGGCGCACGGTCAGAAGATTACCATCAAGGGAATCCCGGCCGATACGAGATATACGGTAACGGAGGCGGAGGCCGATACGGAGAGTTACCAGACGAGCGTAGAAGTCGATGGAAACAGCCTGACCGATGATGAAGCGGCCGGTACGGTGACGAGGGATGCGGAGACTGTGGTCGAGTACCTGAACTACCGCAACCGCTCCGGCGGGACGACGCCCGGCGGCCCTGGCCCAGGCCCAGGTCCGAGCCCGGAGTTCGAGCTGATCACGGATGAGCCGACGCCGCTCGGAAGCTTCGAAAACCTTGAGAACATCGAGGATGAGGATGTGCCGCTGGCATTCCTGGCGCCTATGACCGGAGACGATAAGCCTGTAGGAGCTGCAGCGCTGTTCGGCCTGGTGGCCCTGGGAATGATGGGAGCGTTCGGAATCATGGCGTTCAAGAAGGACGAAGACGACGCGTAAGCATTGCGGAAGATTGATCCGGAGAATGAAGCATAAGAAAGAAGCATAAAAGAAAACAGAATATTTCAGGGGAACGCCGGGACGTATGACGCTCCCCTGAAATCATAACAGGAGGTGGCGTTGTGAAGAAGGTTGTGATATGCGTACTTGCAGCCGCTCTTGTACTTGCCGGCGGCCTTGCCGCGAGAAATCTGATGTGGGAATACGGTCACAGGGGCGAGCCGGATGTGACCGGTATGCTGGTCATACCGGATGACAGTCTGCTTGTTATTGACGACGATACGGTTCCCCTTGCGGAAGGACCGAATGCATCCGGTTCGGAGGAAAGTGAGAATCCCTATATTCAGCAGGTTGTGGATCTGGTCAATGCGGAGCGTGCGAAGGAAGGGCTGGATCCGCTTGAGAAGTCGCCGGAGGTCTGCGTAGCGGCGGATGTAAGGGCCCATGAGATCGCGGGATCATTTTCCCATACAAGACCGGATGGCCGCAGATACCGTACTGTTCTGGCGGATAATGGGGTGACCAGCCATTTCAGCGGCGAGAATATTGCGGGCGGTTATCGTTCGCCTGTCGAAGTGGTAAAAGCGTGGATGGGAAGTGAGGGGCACCGTGAGAATATCATGAATCCGGATTATACCCATATTGGCGTGGGATACTATAGCGACAGCGTCAGTGGGCTCCAGTATTGGTGCCAGCTGTTTATCTACTGATGCCGGTCGGAAGCGTGAGGGACGGCCGATGGCATAGTTTTTATTTCCATGCGAGAAGAGCGCCAGTGACGCTCTTCTCGTATTTCCATGCGGGCAGAGCGCCAGTGACGCTCTGTCCGTATTTCCATGCAGACCTGTAAGGGAACAGACTGCATCCCGGCAGTTATCGCCCGCGCCGAAGCTTTTCGATGAAAACGGCAGGAGAATGCGGAGCGGCCCGCGAATAGGCATTGAAATGTCAGACAGATTATGATAAATATGTAGTAGCGGCATTGCCATGCAGAAGCGGCATTTTCGTGTAGCAGCGGCATTGCCATGCAGCAGCGGCGTTGCCGCGCAATACGGTTTTCGCGTAAAGGAGGATTTTCCATGCGTTACGAAGTGAAGGGAGAGACGCTTCCGGTCGTCGTATGTTATCTGGAGGCCGGGGAGCAGATGATCACGGAGCGCGGTTCCATGAGCTGGATGTCTCCGAACATGAGGATGGAAACGGGAACCAACGGCGGTCTCGGCAAAGCGTTCGGCAGGATGTTCGCCGGCGAGGCCATGTTCCAGAATACCTATACCGCGATGGGCGGTCAGGGGATGATCGCGTTCGCGTCCAGCTTCCCGGGCAGGATCGTTCCGTTCCAGATCAGTCCCGGACGGGAGCTGGTGGTGCAGAAATCAGGCTTTCTGGCGTCTGAACCCGGCGTAAATCTGTCCGTATTTTTCCAGAAAAAGCTGGGCGCCGGATTCTTCGGCGGCGAGGGTTTCATCATGCAGAGGCTGTCGGGGCAGGGCATCGCGTTTCTGGAATTCGACGGCCATGTGGTCGAGTATGACCTGCAGCCGGGGCAGCAGATCGTCGTGGATACCGGATATCTGGCGGCCATGGAGGGCACCTGCAGGATCGATATCCAGACCGTGTCCGGCGTGAAGAATGTGCTGTTCGGCGGCGAGGGCCTGTTTAATACCATAATTACGGGGCCGGGACATGTATGGCTGCAGACCATGCCGATCTCCGCGGTCGCCGGGCAGATCCTGCGGTTCATGCCGTCCGGAAATTAGGGCTCCGGCGATGCGCATATGAGGATGAAGTGAGATGTCGGAACAATTTTCAAGGACGGAACTTCTGATCGGGCGTGAGGCCATGGAGGTACTGGCGTCGTCGCGGGTGGCCGTCTTCGGCGTGGGAGGCGTAGGCGGCTATGCGGCGGAGGCCCTGGCCCGCAGCGGCGTGGGAGAGCTGGATCTGATCGACAGCGACAGGATCTGCCTGTCCAACCTGAACCGCCAGATCATCGCCCTGCACAGCACCGTCGGCCGGTATAAGGCGGATGTGATGCGGGAGAGGATCCTGGATATCAATCCGGAGGCGGTGGTGCATGTGCGCCGCTGCTTCTATCTGCCGGAGAACCGGGCGGAATTCGATTTTAAGCAGTATTCCTACGTGGTGGACGCGGTGGATACGGTGACGGCCAAGATCGGGCTTGTGATGCAGGCGCAGGAAGCCGGCGTTCCCATAATCAGCAGCATGGGGGCGGGGAACAAGATGGATCCGACCCGGTTTGAGGTGGCGGATCTTTATAAGACCTCCGTCTGTCCGCTGGCGAAGGTCATGCGGCGGGAACTGAAGAAGCGGGGCGTGAAGCGTCTGAAGGTCGTGTATTCGAAGGAAGAGCCGCTGCAGCCGGCGGATATGAATGTCTCGGAAAATGCGAACGGTCCGGAAGAAGCCGCCGTTTTGACGCGGATTGCGGCTGTGCCGGCGGACGCGGTGCCGGAAGGTACTCTGCGGGAGCATGCGGCCCGCCGTGCTGTCCCCGGTTCCAACGCGTTCGTGCCGTCCGTGGCGGGGCTGATCATCGCGGGCGAAGTGGTGAAGGATCTGATCCGCATGGCGGCTTCCGCGGGGCAGCAGGGCGCCGCTGCCGGCGGGATGGGCAGGAGAGAAGATAACTGAGGTGAGCGATGAAATATCAGGCAGTCAGGATCGATTTTACGAGAAAAGAGCTGATCTATTTCCTTCTGAAGAAGAAGGTCTGCCCCGGATGCGGCGGCAGGATGATCAAAAGCAGGGAATATGAGACCCGGTACGGCCGGGAATTTTATTCCGTAAGGGGACCCTTTCTGGCGGACAACGAAAGGGTAAAATATTATTCCTTTTATTTTACCTGCGAGGAGTGCGGGAAGAAATATTCGCTGAGTGAGCTGGCCGGATAATGCCGGCGCGCAAAGAGACAGGATCGAAAGGCGGAAACGATTGGAAGACGGAAATGAAATCAGGGGCGCAGGAAAACGTCCGGAGCGGGAAATGAACCGACCGGCGGAGGAAGGAAAGCAGCCGGAGAGAAAAATGAATCAGCCGGCCGGGGAGGAAAAGCGGCCGGAGAAGGACGGAAAGGATACCCCTGCCCGCCAGGCGGAGCGCAGCATCATCAAGACCTTCCGAAAGGAGATCTGGCGGAAGTTTACCAGCGCGATCAACGAATACCAGCTGATCGGGGACGGCGACAGGATCGCGGTCTGCATCTCCGGCGGCAAGGACTCCATGCTGATGGCCAAGCTGTTTCAGGAGCTTCTGCGTCACGGAAAACAGAATTTCGCGCTGGAATTTCTGGTCATGGATCCGGGATATAATCCGGTCAATCGAGACACAATTATAAAGAACGCGAAACTTCTGGATGTGCCGGTTACGGTATTTCAGTCGGAGATCTTTGAAGCTGTGGCCGATGTGGGCGATTCGCCCTGCTATCTCTGCGCGCGGATGCGCCGGGGCCATCTCTACGCGAAGGCGCGGGAGCTCGGCTGCAATAAGATCGCGCTGGGGCATCATTTTGACGATGTGATCGAGACGATCCTGATGGGGATGCTCTACGGCGGGCAGATCCAGACCATGATGCCCAAGCTGCACAGCACGAATTTCCCGGGGATGGAGCTGATCCGCCCCATGTATCTGATCCGTGAGGCGGATATCATCCGCTGGGCGGAATTTAATGACCTGCATTTCATCCGCTGCGCATGCCGTTTCACGGAGCGGCTGGCAGGCGGCGAGGTGGATTCCAAGCGGGCGGAGGTCAAGAGGCTGATCGCCCGGCTGGCTGGGAAAGAACCGCTGATCGAGAAGAATATTTTCCGGAGCGTGGAAAATGTGACGCTGGACACTGTGATCGCGTATAAGAAAAAGGGCGTGCGGCACCATTTCCTGGATGATTATGATAAGGAAGGAGATCCGATAAGGAGGATGGAAGGAAAATGAGCAGTCTGCTGATTAAGGACACGACCCGCGAGCAGCGGGAGCAGATCATCCGGCAGTCCATGGACTGCGGCGGTGGCTGCGAGAACTGTTCCTCCTGCTGGCTCGGCGGAGGAAATCCGTTTGAAATGTATCAGGATTATATCGAGGGACGCAGAGAGATCGCGGAGATCAACGCGGAGTACCGGGCGCGGTATGTGAGCGGATAGAGGGACAGGATGATGGGAAAGAAAAGAAAAACGGACCGCCGTGCTTCGGCGGCGCTCGGCGCGGTCATTCTTGCGGTGGCCGCGGCGGTTTGTCTGGCGGCGCTCGGCGGATGGCTGGTCTGGCGGCAGAGAGGCGCCTCTTCGGGGGCGGCCGCGGCAGGCGGGCCGTCGGATCATACGAAGGCCGGGAGCGGAAAGACGGCAGGCGCTGTGGATGCGGGCGGAGCATCAGGCGACGACCGGGTGTCTGCGGCTAACACGCTGGATGACGGCCGCCCGGAAGAGATCGGGACGTCCGCGGTGGTTGAGCTGACCACGGCGGCCAATCCGGGGGAAGAAGCCGGAAGCGGCGCGGAAAATGCTGTGGACGGCGCGGCTTCGCAGGCTGAAGGACAGGACGGAAGCGGCGCGGGCGCGCCGGCACGGGAGGAATCCGGCGATATCACGCTTCTTTTTGCGGGCGATGTCTATTTCTCCGATTATGTATTGAACGCCTATGATCAGGCCGGAGGCATATGGGGAGTCCTGGACGAGGGGATCCGCGCGGAGATCGACGCGGCGGATATCTTTATGGTGAATCAGGAGTTTCCGTTTACGAACCGGGGAACGGCGGCGGAGGACAAGCAGTTCACGTTCCGGATCCCGCCGGAGAAGGTGTCCATGCTTTCGGAGATGGGCGTCGATATTGTGACTATGGCCAATAACCATATCCTGGATTTCGGGCCGGAAGGCATCACCGACAGCCTGGCGGCGCTGGATGGCGCCGGGATCCCCCATGTGGGGGTCGGGGAAAATCTGGAACAGGCGAAGAAGCTTAAGATCCTGGAGGTGAAGGGGAAGAAGATCGGTTTCCTGGGAGTCAGCCGCGTCTATATGGCGGCCAGCTGGGCGGCGGGCGCGGACCATCCGGGCGTATTTTCCACTTACGACCTGACGCTTCCGCTGCAGGAGATCCGGGCGGCCCGGTCCCAGTGCGATTATCTGGTTGTCTATGTCCACTGGGGGATCGAGCGGAACACGACGCCGGAGGATTACCAGCGCGGCATGGGGCGGCAGTATATCGACGCGGGCGCGGACCTGGTAGTCGGCAGTCATCCCCATGTGCTGCAGGAGATCGAGTATTACGACGGGAAACCCATCGCGTACAGTCTGGGGAACTTCGTGTTCGGCAGCAGCATACCGGAGACGGAGCTTCTGAAGGTGGTGCTGAAGACTGGTGACGTTTCCGGCGGCGCATCCGAGGACAGCGAAGAAGGGATCACAGCAGAAGTTACTGTGATCCCATGCACTTCGTCGGGAGGATATACGCGGCTGAGATAGAGACCTGCCGCAAAACCTTGTTTTATATTTATAATTTATTGAAAACAGAAAATGCTTATGGTATCATAAACCTTGTAGAATCAACTTCAAAGCTTCGGCGACGGGGAGCGGGTGATATCGTGGGTAAAGCCGGATTTATCGCAAATGAAATAGAACTAGACAGGGATGTTCAGAAAGAACTCCTGGATTGGAAGAATAAACGTCATACGACTGTGCTGCAGGTCGAGGGGCCGCGTCAGGTGGGAAAGACACACGAGATTACGAAGTTTGCCTGCAGCAATTATGAGCAGGTCATTTATGTGAATCTGGTTCGTGATGAATTCGGCTTTGAGGACATGATGAATGAACCCGGATTCCTGAATGCGTACTGCAGGAAAGCAGGGATCGGAGATTACCGCGACGATGCGTCGGCGATTCTGATCATCGACGAGATTCAGGAAAAGGCAAGTGTTTACAATGCTGTTCGTGACCTGAGGGAAGGGCTTGGGTGCGATATTGTGATCAGCGGCAGTTATCTGGCCAGAACCGTCAATTCCAGGGACTTCTTCCTGCCTGCCGGTATCGCGTATCTTAAGATGTATCCGCTCTCCTTCAGGGAGTTCTGCCGCGCGAAGGGGCTTGAAAAGACGTATGACGGACTTGATCTGTCTGGCGGTTCTGAGTCGGCCGATTATGACGGACTGGAAAAGGCTTATCAGATTTATCGGCATATCGGGGGATATCCGCAGGTCGTGACGACTTATCTTAAGACAGGGGATGAAGCGGCATGTCTCGATGTGCTGGAAGATCTTCTCCGCACGTTCACGGCAGAATCCAGCCGCTTTTTTGCAAACCCGACGGCTCTGAGTATATTTAATGAAACTTACCGGGCTGTTATGTCGCAGATACTGGATGAGAAACAGGGAACGGGACGGACCCTCATTGAAGGTATGACAGATTTTGTCAGGGACTCCATGAAGGAGCCGGTCAGCCGCAACGAAGTTCGGGCGGCTGCGTCCTGGCTCCTATATTCCGGAATAATCGGATATTGCGATCTCTGCAATAATGGTGATGTAAAGGATATCGTCAGCAGCCGCAGGACCTATTTCCGGGATAATGGAATCGCGTGGCTTTTGTCGAGACTGTCTGTTTCTGCGCCGGATGCGGCAGAGGGAATGCTGACCGAGACATTTGCTTTTAATGAGATCAGCCGTTTCTATCAAAGACCGGCAAGCTGCCGGCGTGTGAGGGGTGAAAGGCCCTGCTTCGGGATCTGCGGCGGCTATGAACTGGATTTTATGATCGTCGATGAGAACTATCAGAGATACGGTTTGGAAGTTAAGACAAAGAATGATAAAGCCAGGTCGTTAGAGTATTTCAAGAGAAAGAATCTTGTGGACCGGGCGGTGAAGGCGGCCCTGTCGCGCGGCGGCCATGGGGCGGAGATTGATACGATTCCGATCTATATGGTTGGAAGGATGCTGTAATGTCCGGAGACATTTCACCATAACGATCGTTGGGAATGGCATATGGGGGGCGCAAAATCATCAAAAACAGATGATACCGGGCTTTCAGGGCGGAATACAGTATTACGCCGCTTCAGTATCGGAAGATGATCGCGGATCATGAGAAGCGGGAAGAAGAGCAGCGCTGAACCGGGGGCCGGGATGGCCGTGCGCCGGTTCAGCGCGTTTTGCACGCTCAGATACGGAAGAACAGCCCCGCCTTCTTGAGCACCGGCCGTACCGCCATATAGACCACGACCACGACGATGGTGCCGGCGACGGCGTTTATAAATGTGACGCCCGCGGCCCAGGTGGACATGATGGCCGCCGCCGTGGCCTCCACGCCCAGGATGTATTTCTTGTAGAAATACCCCACGATCGGGTCCATGATCACATTGAAGCCGAGGCCGGCGATGGATGCCAGAAGCGTCCATTTGAAAATGTACTTATTCTCATGATCCTGCGTGATATGGGCGGCGCGGTGCGCCACGAGGCCGGTCACCAGTCCGATGCACAGCTTCAGGAAAAATGTCTTCGGCGCGCTGGTCACGTAGGCCGGGTCGATCAGGTCCGCGATCGTCATGCCGAGGGCGCCGGCCACGCCGCCGTATCCGCCGCCCAGAAGAAGGGCAGCCAGCACGCAGAACGCGTTCCCGATATGCAGCGCGACCATGTCGCCGCCGAAAGTGGGGATCGGGATCTTTAAAAAGGTGAACGCTACATAGCACAGGGCCGCCATCAGGCCGGTGATCACGATTTTATAGACTTTTTCATTTTCTTTTTTCATATGATTTCACTCCTCTCAGCAAAAGCTTTCCATTAAGATACCATGTTATTGGAGTGGTTAAAATATCCAGTTTCAGAAAATTTGACAATACCAGTTTGCACAAAAAAGAAAGATCCCGGACTCGTATCGATCGAATCCGGGATCTGCCTGTCTCATCCGGCCTTGTCTTCCAGAAAATCAAACTGCGACATATACAGGTCGTAATACGCGCCCCGCTTCGCCAGCAGCTCGTCGTGCGTCCCGCTCTCCAGGATACCTCCGGCGTCCACGTACATGATGCAGTCCGCGTTCTTGATCGTGGACAGCCTGTGGGCGATGATGAAGGAGGTGCGGCCTTTCAGCAGCTCCGCCAGGCCTTTCTGAAGCAGCAGCTCCGTCTCTGTGTCGATGCTGGAGGTGGCCTCGTCCAGGATCAGGATTTTCGGATCCGCTAAAAGCGCCCGGGCGAAGGAGATCAGCTGCCTCTGCCCCGCCGAGAGCCGGCTGCCGCGCTCGTTCACAGCGGTATCGTACCCATTTTCCATCTGCATGATGAAATCATGGGCGCAGACTGTCTTCGCCGCCGCCACGACCTGCTCGTCGGTGGCCGTCTGGTTGCCGTAGCGGATATTATCCATGATCGTACCGGAGAAGATGAAGCTGTCCTGCATCATGACGCCCATCTGGGTCCGCAGGGAGCGGATCGTCACCTTCGAGATATCGACGCCGTCGATCAGGATCTGGCCCGAATCCACATTGTAGAAACGGCTTAAGAGGTTCACGATGGTGGATTTGCCCGCGCCGGTAGGTCCGACGATGGCGTAGGTCTCGCCCTGGTTCACCCTGAAATTGATCTTATGCAGGATCTCGTGGCCCGTGTCGTAGCTGAAGCTCACGTTCTTAAATTCCACATCGCCGTGGATCGGGGGCATCTGAGCCGCGCCCGGTTCATCCTTTACAAGCACCGGCTCGTCGATGGTCTCGAAGATCCTCTCCAGGTAGGAGATGGCCGTCAGCAGGTTATTGTAGAAAGCGGCCAGCGTGTTGATGGGCGCCCAGAACCGTCCGATGTAGGAGGTGAACAGGATCAGCGTACCGGTGGTCAGAGAATGCTCCGGCCCGATGATCCACTGGATGCCGAGCATGTAGATGAACGCCGTGGTGAACGCGGAAATGATATCCACGCTGGGGCCCATCGCGAAGTTGAACATGACGGCCCGCATCCACGCTTTGCGGTAGCTGCCGCTTAAGCGGTTGAAGATGCCGGTGTTCTCCTTCTCGCGCACAAAGGACTGGGTCACCCGAATGCCGTTGATGCTCTCGGCGATGTAGGCGTTTAAGTTCGACTGCTTGTTGGACTGGATCTGCCATGCCCGCCTCTGCCTGCGCTTGATGAAAATGACCACGGCGGCCAGAACCGGAAGGCCGCACATGCAGATGCCGGTAAGCCGGACGTCGTTGATCAGCATGAAGGCCACGATGAAGACCAGGTTGCACAGATCGGTGATCGTGTTGACGATACCGTTGCTTAACAGGTCGCTTAAATTATTGACATAATTGACGACGCGGACCTGGATCTTGCCGTGGGGCCGGTCGTCGTAGTAGGAGAACGGCAGCTCCTGCAGGTGGCAGAAGATGTCGGAGCGGATCGTGTGGATGATGCTCTGTCCGATGACGCTCATGGTACGCACTTTGAGCCGCGTACAGGTAGAAGAATAGACAGCGATCAGAAGAGTCAGAACGCTGACCAGGATGACTCCGTTCATATTCTTGTCCGGGATATACACGTCCATGATCTGCTTTAAGAACATGGGGATCACCATGGTCAGGGCGCTGCCGCTGAGCATCATGAAGATGACCGCGGTCATCTTGCCTCTGTAGGGCGTGATGTACCGGAGCAGGCGCTTCAGCTGTTTTGTATTGAATCCGGTCTCCAGAACCTCGTCGACATCGTATTTATTGCGCGCCATTACGCCACCCCCATTCTTTTCTTCCGGCCGTTTTTCCGTCCGGCCCGTTCATTTAACAGATCATAGGGAATCTCGCCGTACTGGTTGCGGAACGCGTCGGCGTAGTAGCCGTTCTGCTTCAGCAGCTCGTCGTGGGTGCCCCGCTCGATGATGCGCCCCTGATCCATGACCAGGATCATATCCGCGTCCTTGATGGAGGAGATCCGGTAGGCGATGACGAATACGGTACATCCCTTGGACTCCTGAATGTTTTTAAGCTGTTTCTGGATATAGCTCTCAGTCTCCATATCGACGGCCGAGGTGGTGTCGTCCAGGATCAGGATCGCCGGATCCTTAAGCAGGGCCCTGGCCAGGGAGATACGCTGCTTCTGGCCGCCGGACAGTCCCACGCCGCGCTCGCCCACGATGGTGTCGTAGCCGTCGGGCAGTTCCTTGATGAAATGGTTGGCGTCCGCCATGACCGCCGCCTGATGGACGGCCTCGAAATCGCAGTCCGGGCGGCCGTAGGCGATGTTTCCCTCGATCGTGTCCGAGAAGAGGAACACCTCCTGCATGGCCATGCCGATATTGTCCCGCAGATTGTAGAGGTCATGCTGCCGCACGTCCATGCCGTCGATCAGCACCTGCCCGGAGGTCGCGTCATAGAACCGGCACAGCAGGTTCATAAGCGTGGATTTGCCGGAACCGGTGGTTCCGATGATGCCGACGGTCTGGCCCGGCTCCACCTTGAAATTGATATCCGACACCAGCTCGGCGCCGTCGTCCGCCTGATAGGCCACGTCCCGGAATTCCACGCTGCCCTTCAGCTTCTCATGGATGCCGCCGACGCGGGGCGAGAGGACCTTCGGCTCCTCGCTGTACGTGGAGTAGATCTTCTCCACGGAGGTGGTGAAGTTCTGCACGTCGTTGACCCACCATCCGGCCATCCTTAAGGGGTTGTTGAGCATCCAGAGGTAGCCGTTGACCTTTACCATGTCGCCCAGCGTGATCTCATCCTGAATGACCATATAGCCGCCTACCAGCATCAGGATCACGTTCAGCGCGTAGGAGAGGATCTCGAAGTTGGGAACGTATTTGCTCCAGATCTTCGACGCGCGGACCTGGCAGTCGCGGAACTTGTCATTCTCCGCGTTGAACTTGCCGATCTCGTAATCCTCTTTCGCGAATGCCTTTACCACCCGGTTGCCGCTGATATTCTCCTGGACGAACGCGTTCAGCGAGGAGAAACACTCACGGTTCTTCCGGAAAGCCGGGCGTACTCTGGTGGCCTGCATGTAAGTGTTGATCGCAGTAAACGGAAGGACCGTGAGCATCATAAGAGCCAGTTTCACATTGACCGTGAATACCATCATCAGCGCGAAGATAAACAGGAGCACGTTCTGGTAGACCGCGTAGATGATCATCGCCACGAAATGGCGGATCGCCTCCATATCGCCGGTCTGGCGGCTCATCAGGTCGCCGGTCCGCTTGCGGTTATAGAAGGAGAAATCCTCCAGTAAGAGCTTGCGGTAGACCGCGTCGCGCATATCGTAGAGGACGCCCTGAGAGGCGGTCTCGAACGCGACCTGGTAGAGAAAGCGCAGAACGCCGGTCAGAAACGTCACCAGCACCAGCGTCCCTACCAGCACCGGAAGACGGTCAAATTCCCCGGCCCCGATCACGTCGTCGATGATGATGCCGGATATGTAGGGGTTCACGATGGAAAGGGCGGCGATGGCCGTCGTCAGGATCAGGCCGATGATGATGAGATTCCGGTATTTCTTCAGGAATGTCAGGAACCATTTGATCGGTGTCATAGTTGGTTCAACCTCCGCAGATTCTGCTGTTGTATGCTGTAAAAAGTGTTCCTAATAAGTTAAACAAAAACAGGGAAAAAAGAAATGGAGTATCTTGGTCAAAAGATGGTTTTTCTTGCAATCCTTTTTCGGCCCGCGGGGGCGCGCATTGACAAAGCCATTTCCGCCCTGTATACTTATCATAAGCGCCGGCGCCGCGGGGGCGCCGGGCAAAGGAGCGGAGGCTGTGATGAAGCCGGAAAACGAGAAGGAGATATTTCCGCGTGTATTGCGGGACATGAATGACGGTGTCCTTGTCCTGGACACCAAGGGTGAGATCCTGTACCTGAATGAGCAGGGAAGGGCGCTTTTGGGCGAGCGTGAAGACCTGACCGGCCGTAGGTACGCCGCCGTCTTCGCGCAGGATCCGCGCGGGGAAAACGACGCGTTCCACCAGTTCATTCTGGACGCGGTGTATGATAAGACGCGCGCCCACGGCGGCGATGCGTCCTATACCGCGCCCGACGGTGAAAAGCGGCGTTTGCATATGACGACATCCTTTCTGCGCGGCGAGGACATGCGGACGCAGATCGGTGTCGTGGTGCTTTTCTCCGATATTACCGAGATCGACCGGCTGCACCGTCAGCGTCGGGAATCCTCGACGGTGTTTGCCGTGCTGATGAGCTGCGTGAGCCTTTATCTCTTTTTGTGGAGCCTTTTGCGGTATCTGAACGCGGAGCCGCCGGGCTGGGTCATGACCATGATGATCGAAGCCATTTCCGTGGTAATGCTTCTGATCATTCTGAAAACCACCAGCTTTTCGATCCGGGACATCGGCCTGCGGGTCACCGACGCGAAAGCCACCTTCCTGCCGGACGTTCTGATCACGGCGGCGGGCCTGGCGGCAATGGTAGGCGGGAAGGCCGCGCTGCTGCGCTTCGCGCCCGGATTTTTCCCGGCGGGCGCGCCGTTCTGGGACTGGAGCGTCGCTACCCCGGCCAGCATCGCCTATCCGCTGACCGTTATCCTGCAGGAGTTCCTTGCCCGCGGCGTCATGCAGGAGAATCTGCGGCGGATCTTTGACGGAAAATACGCGGGCGCCCTGTCCATCGTCGTCTCGGCGCTGGTGTTCGGCGTGTTTCATGTTGCCTATGGGTTCCCGTTCATGGTGGGAGCTTCTCTGCTCCTGGGAGTGATGGGCGTTTTGTATCACAGGCAGGGAAACATCTGGGGTTTGTGCGTCATCCATTATGTTTTGGGCGAGGCGGCCACATTCCTGCGGTATATTGTCTGAGAAGAGAAAGGCGGAGAGAACGATGTCGGAAACCATTTCCAAAGAGCGGAACGTATTGGATTACTACGTCCTGTGCAATCGCCTGAAACAGGTGATCCGCACCGGCTGGAAGGACTGGAAGGTGCGGCGGGACCGGATCGAGAGCGTGGCGGAGCATGTCTTCGGCGTTCAGATGCTGGCGCTGGCCATGAAGTCGGAATATCAGTATGACATCGACATCATGAAGGTGATCTTCATGCTGGCGGTCCATGAGATCGGCGAGACGGTGATCGGCGACCTGACCCGGTTCCAGATCGGAGAGGACGAGAAAGAGAAAATGGAGCACGAAGCGGTGCATAAGATTCTGGGCGGACTGCTTGACGGGCCGCGGATCGAGGCGCTTTTCCTGGAATTCGACGCCCATGAGACGCCGGAGGCGCTGTTTGCCTATCAGTGCGACAAGCTGGAATGCGACCTGCAGTGCCGCCTCTACGACGAAGAAGGCTGTGTCGATCTGAACCATCAGGAGGGCAACGCCACCATGGACGATCCTCTGGTGAAGGAGCTTTTGGATTCCGGCGCGTCCTGGTCGGAGATGTGGCTTAAGTTCAGCCAGGGAAATTACCCGTATGACGGAAATTTCCGGGCGGTGTCGGACTATGCCATGAGCGGGAAGCTTCTGTCATGTTCAGAATAACGGCGTTCAGACTGATCGTCTCATTCGCGTCATATTCGCCCGCGGTTCTTTGACGATCAGGGCGCTGGAATAAAAATGACAGATCGAAAAAAGGGATCCGGACAAACATGACGCGTGTCCGGATCCCTTTGTCTTACCATCGAAAACGGTCAGATCAGGATATATTTCAGCACAAAGAACACCGCCAGCACATACATCAGCGCGCTGATCTTCTTCTCCTTCGCCCTGCCGCACACCAGGTTGATCACCACGTAGGAGATCACGCCCAGGGAGATGCCTTCGGAGATGCTGTACATGAACGGCATCGCGATGATGCAGATGTAGCAGGGGATGGTCTCCGAGTAGTCGTTGAAATCGATCTTCGTGATCGAGGTCATCATCAG
>CANQGA010000072.1 GCA_947600145.1 uncultured Lachnospiraceae bacterium
CTGTCCGTCACGATATCCGCCGCCGCTTTTACTTCGTCCGGCGCGTTTCCCATGGCTATCCCTATCCCGGCGATCCTCAACATCGAGATATCATTGTTTCCGTCTCCGAACGTCATGCATTCCGACAGACTGATGCCGATATGCCTGCAGAGACGGGCCAGTGCGGCTCCTTTATTGGCGCCGGCTCCGTTTATTTCGATATTGTTGAACAGGGACGTGACGACAGAGCACATGGGGAACCGAACGCGGAACTGCTCCATCTCCACCGTTCTCCGGCCCAGATCGTTAAAAAACATCTGCGTCTTCTGGATCGGCCGGTTCCTTCTCCTCATCTCCTCGCGGAAGCCGTCCACAGGCCTTCTGCGGCGGATCATCTCCACCGTATCCGGATCGTCCAGCAGTTCCCCGGCACGCTCATAAAAATCTCTTTCTATCCAGGGAACGCCGTCCTGATAGCAGTCGTAGACCACCGGAAGACTGTCCATATAGTCAAACAGCTGCTCCGCAATATCCGGCGGTATCTCCGCGCGGCAGATGGCCTGCTTTGTCTCACTGTCATAAACCTCCGCCCCGTTCACCGAGATCACATACCGGATAAAGGGGAGCTTTTTCACCACATCCGGCATCATTTCATACAGCCGGGCCGTACACGGCACCAGCCAGATCCCTTTCATTGCGGCTGCCAGAAGCGCCGCGGCGTTGGCCTCCGATATCATCTTTTTCTCATCCAGAAGCGTTCCGTCCAGATCGAAGGCTATCAGCCTGACACTCATCCTTTTCCCGCCTTCCCGCAGCCCTGTGTCTGCTTTGCTGTCCGGGCGTCAATACGCCCTTATCTCAAATATCCTGGCCCTGTCGATCCCATGGGCCGCAAAAACCGTAACCGTCAGCCTTGTGCAGTTCACCGTTTCCGGCAGAATGATCCGGTTGAGGCGCTGGTAGTTATCCGTCACGTCCTGTGAGAAGACTTCCTTCTCCCCGTCATACAGCTGTACCCTGTAATCCTTCACCAGCTCGTCCGGCATTCCCTTCACCTGGCGTTCCCGGACATTCCGCGTCAAGGAAGGCATGATCTCCCGGCTCAGGTTCGGGTCGAAGGTCAGCCGGATCTCCGACAGTTCTGTAGCGCCGCCAAAATCCAGACTCACAGACGCGCCTTCCGGTCCGATGACCGCCTCCCAGCAGTTGCTCTCCGCTCCCACTGTCCTGGACACGCCATTAATCACCTTCTCCGGCTCATTGCCCTCCGTAAAGCCGCTGGCCGTTACCGCTGCCAGGCGGGCTTTATCCTTCTCGTCGTGATTGGCAAAGCCGGGGATATAGCAGTCGTCCCGAAGCAGCCGCTGCTGAAGCTCGTCCATATGCTCCCCGATCTCCCGCGGCGTACATCCGTAACGCGCCGCCATGGCGGCCGCGGTTCCGACTGCCTGGCCGCCTACAGCGCAGGTTCCCATGACACGGGAGGAGCCGAACGCCATCTTGCTCGTGCTGATATCGCGTCCCGCGAGCATGACATTCTTCAGATCCCTGCTGTAATAGCAGCGCCACGGGATCGTGTAGCAGCCGTCAAAATTCAGGATACGGGACGGCAGCTTATCGAAATCCATGATACCGCCGCGGACATGCTGATCCATCTGCCACCCTCCGTAGGCTACCGCGTCCGGAAAGATCCTGTTGGCACGCACGTCGTTCTCATTCAGGAAATAATCTCCTTCAATGCGCCGGCTCTCGCGATAACCGGGCACCATGCCGACCCAGTCCAGATCGTAATTCTCCACGCCGTGGTCCCCGCCGTTCTTTAAGTGGTCCCAGACGCCGTAGACACATTTCAGCAGCTCGTCGCGGATCTCTTCCCCTTCTCCTATGATATCATCATACTGACCGCCCAGCTCGATCCACCAGTACCCGGCGTCCACGCTGGAAAAATGGGGAAGCCTGCCGCTGTTCTCATCAAATTCCACCAGCTTGCCGCCGTCCACATGGGATCCCATGCTGTTGTCATGGGTCCGGTATTTCAGATCCTCCTCCGAGAAGGTGTAAGCCCAGAACGGTTTGCGGAACTTCACCGGCTCTCCCCGGTCGATCGCCGTGAACATCATCGTGTTGCCCATGGTATCGTCATTGGGCTCCTCCGGCGCGTTCGGCTCCTTAAACTCTTCCCGGCTCTCGCTTCCGATCCGCCCCGCGGCGCCCGCCAGGGTACAGAGCGTCCCATGCCCGGTCGCGTCTACAAAGAGCGGCGCGGTAAACACGAACTCCTTCTCCGTGGTGCTCTGATGGCAGATTATGGCTTTTACCGTTCCGTCCTCCACTTCCACGTCGTCCATATTCGTGTTCAGATAAGAGTCCAGATTTTCCTGGAAATGCACTTTCTCCCAGATCACGGAATCAAATACAGGAAAAGACGCGTAGGGATTTCTTCTCTTGTTCTCCAGAAGGATCTCTATCAGGATCCCCGTTTCCGCCAGGTTCTTCTTCGCTCCATGGGAGCTGGCGCCGACAATGTGCATCCTTATCTCGGAGCCGGCGCAGCCGCCGAACATGGGGCGGTTCTGGATGATCGCGGTCCTGGCCCCTTCCCTCGCCGCGGCAATGGCGGCGCAGACTCCCGACAGGCCGCCTCCGACTACTACTACCTCGTATTCCTTACTGACAGTTTCCTTCGACATTTTTCTCCTTCCCTCTGCGGCGCCCGCAGATCCTTTGCGTTCCTTCGCAGGATCATCGCAATGATTAAAACCGTTTTAAAGATCAATATGATAACCTTCGGGGATCGCGGCCGCTTCCTCGTCGTGGTAAAGCACCTGATCGAAACGGACCGTGTAATGCGGATGCCGTTTGCTGGGCTTCGGTTCGAGAGATCTGCTCTCATCCGGCACAGCCGTGTCGGAAAGCCGGTAATCGTCCAAAAGCTCCTTCATCTTCCGGATCCGCGGATCTTCCGCAGAATAGGTATTTCTCTTCTCCGGTATTCCGTCAAAGAAAAAGTACCGGCCGCTCTGCGCATTATACGCCAGCTTCGCGGCTCCGTCCGTGACCATGTAAACGCCGTTTTTTCCGCTCTCATACTGGGAAAAGACATATTCGCGGCGTTTTTCACTCAGCAGATCGATACCGTCATATTCTCCGGGATCATAGGGAATCCCCGCATAGCTCAGCAGCGTCGGAGCCACGTCTACCAGCGAACAGACATCGCTTTGCACCTCATGTCCATGTCCCGGCACGTGCAGGATAAACGGCACATGGCAGGCGGGATCCATCATCGTACGCTTGCCGAAGGCTCCGAAATCTCCCTGCATATCGCCATGATCACTGGTAAAGAGAATCAGCGTATCATCGTACATCCCTTTTTCCTTCAGCGCATCGATCACGCGGCCGACCTGGTAATCCACAAAGGAAACGCAGGCGTAATAGAAATTCTTCATTCGCAGAACGTCCTGCCCGCTCAGCATCAGACGCCTGCAGGAATGACGGTCAGTGATCAGCTCCCAGTAATCCTCCAGATCCTTCAGATCCGGCATATACGGCGCGGAAGGATCCTCGCGGTACAGCTTGTTCCAGGGAGCCGGCGGCGAATAGGGCGGATGCGGATGATAGAACGACGACATGAGAAGCATCGGCTTTTCCGGATCGCATTCCCTGATATAGTCTATCGTCCGGTCCCCTACCCACTGCGACGGATGGTCATAGGGAGGAAGCGGGGAGATCTGCGGGACATAGTACATCTCGCTGCGCATTCCGTGATAATCGAAAATATACGGATATTTTTCGCGGATATATACCGCGTAATCGTCCTTCGGATTCGGCGTCCCCTCCTGTGACAGACGCTTTTCAAACCCCATCCGCCCATAGAGATCCAGCGTATGGTGCATCTTGCCGACACAGCAGCTCTGATATCCCTGCTTTGTAATTTCCGCATAGAAGCCGTCGCCGTGGTAGGCTGTCTGAAGACTGTTGCTGCTGCACCCCGTGCGCGCCGGATACTGTCCGGAAAACAGGGAAAGCCTTGCCGGCACGCATACCGGCGACGGGGTAATGCAGCGCTCAAAGACAATGGAGTCGTCCGCCAGCGCATCCAGCGCCGGCGTCTGCACCTCCGGATTTCCATAAGCTCCGACCGCGTCAAAACGCAGCTGATCGGTAAAGAAAATCAAAATATGTTTCATTCATGCCCTCCTTAGGCTGGACACGCGCAGATTATCCCTTCACCGCGCCCACTGTCAGACCGCGCATGAAATATTTCTGTCCAAACAGGAATACCACCAGTACAGGTATGATAGCCAGGCAGCTCGCCGCCATGGACAGATTGTACTGCGTTCCCTCGATCCCCACAAACTGATCCAGCGCAACCGTCAGCGTCCATTTACGCCAGTTGGACAGGAAGATCAGCGGATCCAGATAGCTGTTCCAGGATTCCAGGAACTGCACGGTTCCCTGGGCAGCCATAGTCGCCTTGACCATCGGTACCATTACCTGCGCCCAGGTGCGTAATTCTCCCGCGCCGTCGATCCTGGCCGCATCCCGCAGCTCATCCGGGACTCCCAGGAACGCCTGGCGGAACATAAAGCAGGAAGAAACCGCAACGATCTTCGGTACGATCAGCGACATATGCGTGTTCGTCAGGCCCATTTCGGAGAAGATCACAAAGCGCGGGATCAGCGTCAGCTGGGAAGGGATCATCATCTGCGACAGATAAACGATAAAGATCACATTGGAGCCCTTGAATCTCAGCTTGGCAAACGCATAGCCCGCCATCAGCGACGACAGAATGCTTATGGCCGTGCTGATCACCGACACCTTGATGGAATTCCAGTAAGCCAGCAGGAAATGATAGTCTCTTGCGTCCCCGGCGTCAATGTGAAGCACTCTCTTGTAGTTATCGATATAGAAATACTCCGGTATCCATTTAATCGGAATCGACATAACATCCTTCTGCATTTTCATGGAAGCGGATATCATCCATAAAAACGGTACCAGCATGAGCAGCGCTACAAGGATGATCACTACCGTCACAATATATTGCACAATGGTTTTTTGCAGCGGCCGTTTCCTTCTGGCTGCGGCAGCCGCTTCTTTATTCTTTTTCATCCTCTGCCTCCTTTAACGTTGCTCGTTTTTGCTGTTATGGACCCACTGGACAATTGTGATAGCCAAAAGCATTAAGAACAGGATCACAGCCACCGCGGACGCGTATCCCATGCGGCTGTATCTGAATGCCGTCGTGTAAATATAGTACACCATCGTATAGGTCGAATTTCCCGGACCGCCCTTGGTCATAACGTTCGTATAAGCAAACACCTTGAAGCTTGAAATAATGCCGGTCACTGTCAGGAAAAATGTGGTCGGCTGAAGCAGCGGCACCGTAATGTACCAGAATTTCTGGAACCAGGAACCTCCGTCAATATCGGCTGATTCGTACAGATCCTGAGGCAGCGCGGTCAGAGACGCGCTGTAGATAAAGATCCGGTAGCCCAGGCCGGCCCAGATGGCCACCAGCATAAGGGCGGGGAGGGCCCAGGTATAATCCGCCAGGAAACGGGGCGGATCGCTCCATCCAAGCGCCCGCATCAGCAGGCTGAATGGGCCGTATTTGGAATAAAGTGCCATCCATACCGCGGAGATTGCGACTGCATTGCAGATATGGGGCATATACATGGCCACGCGCACAACTCCCGCTACTTTCTTTTTGCAGAAGCCGTCGATCACCGTAGCCAGAAGCAGAGAAAGGATCAAACTGATAGGAACCGTCACGATCGCATAGATCAACGTGTTTTTCAGAGATGCGGTAAACCATGTATCAGACCACAGCGCCTTGAAATTATCAAGCCACACAAAATTCCAGTTCCCAAGACCCGCGGCAAAATTCCAGTCTGTCAGACTGACATATAAGGAAATGAACATCGGAATAATGCTGAACAGCAGCATCCCCAGCGCGCTCGGAAGAAGAAAACCCCATGCGACCAGATTCTCCCTTATGATCCTGATCCTGTGTTTTTGAGCTTTATTATTATTTTCCATGCTGTCTCCTTAAGCAACAGATGGAGCGGAAAGGCTGTCTCCCCGTTCCATCTGTTAAATCACCAACTATTGTTTTCCGTTCTGCCCTGATATCCGTCTGTTACTGCTTGGCTGCAATATCCTTCTGAATCAGATCATTTCCTCTTGTAACCATGTTGTCGATCGTCGTATCGATATCCTGCTGGCCCTGCAGGTAAGCCTGTACTTCCTCCTTAAACATCGTAGAGATCTCGCTGCCGGCATGAGAGCCGCTGACCTGCGGCAGGACCTTCGACTTGTCAAGGGTGAGATAATTTCTCAGGGACTGCACATCAATCAGGTTATCGCCTTTCAGTTCAAGCATCATATCGACTACTTCGTCACAATCGATATGCTGATAAGCCGGAGTACGTCCGCCATAGACGATCAGCGGCATGCTTCCGCCCTTCACATACCATTCCACCAGTTTCCAGCAGGCATCCGGATACGGAGTATTGGCCGCGATGGATAACAGGTCGCCGGCGCTGGCGTATGTCTCATGGAGATTATGGACGCCGTCCATCCATTCTTCGCTGGGAACGGGACCCGGTACCAATGCCGTCTTAAAGTCATGGGGGTACGTCTCGTCGTCAAGAACCAGACGAAGCTGTGAGATGCAGGCCGCCATGGCCGTCTTGCCTTCAAGGTACATTGACTGCACCGTCATCTGCTCGGAGATCTCATCCTCATAGGGGATCGCGTAACCCAGGTCGATCGACTTCTTTGTAAATTCCAGAGCCTCTCTCCAGATCGGATCATCAAAGGCAATCTCTGTGGCCTCGTCATCCTTGTATGTCATGTACGGATAAAGCGGAGCCCGCATAATCGCTTCCCAGTTGTCAAATCCATAGTTAAAGGTCCACTGCATACCATAAACCTTATCAAGACCCTCGCCGTGAGTCAGCTTTCCCGCTACATCCAGGAATTCATCGTAGGTCCAGCCATCATAGGGAATCTCCAATCCGGCCTCTTCAAACATATCCACGTTGACAAACATCCACGCCTTGTTCGTCGCCTGGGTAGGAAGTCCGTAGACCCGGTCATTGTTCTCGCCGAACCAGTAGCCGGACATCGCCGTGGCTCCCAGCGCTTCCACCGGATCAAAATTGGATTCCGTGAGATAATCCGTGATATCAAGGAGCAGTCCCGCGTCGATCCGCTTCTGCAGATTGGATCTTCCGCCGTAACCGACAAATACATCAACTTCTCCTCCGCTGCTTAAATAAGTTTCCAGCTGAAGGTTTCCGCTGGTATCGTTCTTATACATTACATACTCGGCCTCAATGCCCTTGTCCTTAAACTCGGCATTGAAGTTATCCATCATCTGCTGATAGCCGTATTCCGGCTGTACGCCTGCCCAAAGACGGATATGCACCGGTGTGCCGTCGTCATTTCCATACCATTCCTTTTCGGTTTCCGCCGCGGCCGCCTCAGTTTCGCCCGACGCGGCTGCCTCGGTCTTCGCAGCCGTTGTTGCGGCTTCTGTCGCCGCCGCTGCCGTCGTCTGCGCTGTTGTCTCAGATTTTCCGCCGCCTCCGCAGCCCGCGAGACTTCCTGCTACCATAACTGCCGCCAATGTGATTGCCAATGCTTTTTTCATTTTACCCTCCTGTTTTTTATCAAACATACTCAAAGCCCCTTTAGTTAACATAAAAACGTAGATCCGCGTTCTCATTACCCGATGCCTTTTCTTCACCCCCTTGATAACGTGCGGTACTTTGGGAACGCTTTTCACGTTGTCAGCGGATCCTCACCGGGGCCTCAAGCTCCGGCTTTACGATCACCTTCACGGATTCATCGCTCATCTGCATCAGGATCGCTTCCTTCAGCTGTCCGACAGGAAACGCGTGGGTGATGATCGGTTTGAAATCAATGCGCCCCTCATTGATCAGAGCCGCGGCCCGGTCAAAGGTGTCCGGGTTGATCAGTGACCCTGTGACCGTAAGTTCCTTATGAAAAATATCGTCGAGAGAGAGCTGGTGGAATGTCCCCGCTTTGGGAACGCTGAATAACAGCACGGTCCCGCAGTCTCCCGCCACGCGAAACGCCTGGGCTACAGCCGTCGTATTGCCCACACATTCGATCACGTAATCCGCGCCGCAGATTCCGGTCAGTTCCTGATAGCGGACCGCCAGATCCTCATGCACCGGATCCACCGCCGCATCGGCTCCCAGTTCCAGCGCGGTCTGTCTGCGGATCGGGTTCGGCTCGCTCATAATGACCGAGGCCGCACCGGCAAGTCTTGCCAGCTGCACCATGATCAGCCCGATCGCGCCTCCGCCGATCACGCACACGGCGCTTCCCGGACGGATGCCTATTCTGTCGATGCCGTGGATACAGCAGGAGACAGGCTCCGCCATCGCCGCGTACTCCAGCGGGATCTCCGGTTTGATCCGGAAGCACTGGCTCTGAGGCACCACGCAGTATTCTGCGAAGCCGCCGTCCCGGTTGACTCCAATGGCCGTCAGCCGGCTGCAGGTCTGTTTGTGCCCCATCCGGCATGACCGGCAGCTTCCGCAGTAGATATTCGGATCCACAGCCACATGATCGGACACAGCGACCAGATCCACATCCGGACCTGTCTGCACGACGACGCCGGACAGTTCATGTCCCAGAACCACCGGCGGCACGACCTCCGCCGAGCCCTTGTCGCCGTGATAAATATGTACGTCGGTCCCACAGACCCCGCAGGCCGCCACCTTCACCAGTACCTCTCCGGCCTTCAGCGGCGCGAATTCCATATCGCGGACCTCGAACTTCCCATTCCCTAAAAAATACGTCCCTTTCAAATAATTCCTCTCTTTCTGCGCCCTGAACCGCAACAGATGATCAATATATCCTCACCTCAAAGATCCTTACGTCCGCCGTGCCGTTCGTAGCCGTCACACGGATCCGGACCGCGTCCGCCTCCGCGGGCTGCGGCAGATCCACGATCACCAGTCTCTGGTGATTCTCTGTAACCGGGGCCGACCAGACCGCCTGTCCGTCCTTTACCAGCTCCACCGTAAAGTCCTTTACCAGCGTAGGCGCCACTCCCTTAAGCTCCTTGTCAATAAATGCCTTCGAGACGGAAATACACCTCTCGTCCGACAGATCCGGATCGAAGGTCAGACGGACCTGGGATATCTCCGCCGTCTCCGCAAGCCTGAGCGTCAGCGTTTCGCCATCCGGCCCAATTCCGTCAGAACACCAGAGATTGCTCTCCCCGCCTACGATGCGGGACACTCCGCTTGCCACCCTGACGGCTTCAAAGCCCGGCTTCTCCGAGGTGGCGGTGATCTTCGCGCTCCTGGCCATATCCTTCGGATCCGTGTTCCTGCAGCCGGGGATATAGCAGTCGTTCTTCAAAAGCTCCTGACGCAGCTGCTGGATATGCTTCTGTCCGAACTCCCTGGGAGTGCAGCCGGCCTTCACCGCCATAGCTGCAGCCGTTCCCGCTGCCTCGCCGCCAACCGCGCAGGTACCCATGACACGGGTCGAACCCATCGCCAGCTTCGACGCGCTGATATCGCGTCCGGCCATCATCATATTCGTGATATTCTTCGAGCAGTAGCAGCCGTAAGGTATTCCATAGATTCCGTCGAAGCTGCGCACCTTGGAGGGAATCTGCCCTTTGGCGCGGAAGCCGGCGGCGGTGTGCTCATCCATGGGCCAGCCGCCGTAGGCGACGCTGTCTTCCGGCTCGCCGTTGGAAAGGATATCATGCTCGGTCAGCATATAGTCGCCCACAAGCCTGCGGCTCTCGCGGATGCCCGGAAGATTGCCCACCCAGACAAGCTCATAATTCTCCGCGCCGTGCTCTCCGCCGTTCTTGATATGATCCCAGACGCCGTAGACGCATTTATACAGCTCATAGCGGATATCCTCCGCCTGACTGATGATATCGTCCCAGTCGCCGCCCAGCTCGATCCACCAGTAGCCGGACTGCACATCGTACTTCTCCACCAGCTCATTGGAATTCTCGTAGTCATAGTCCGCGGGAAGCACCACTACGTCGTCCGCGTTGTGGAACACCACGATATCGCCGTGATAGCGGTGGATGAAATCCGTCTCGTCAAAGGTATACGCCCAGTCGGGCTTCACAAATTTTACCGGGTGCCCGGTATCATTGGCCACGAAATAGATCGTATTTCCCATGGTCTCGCCGTCCGGCTTCTCCGGAGCGTTCTTCTCGCCGAATTCCGCCGATGCCTCCCGGCCGATGCGGTACTCCGCCCCGGCGAAATATCCCAGTGTGCCGTGGCCGGTGCAGTCGATATAGATCTTCGCCGTCATCTCATATCGCTTTTCCGTGCTCATCTGATAACACTGAATGGACTGGATCCGGCTTCCGTCCGACACCACCCTGTCCATGACCGTATTCATATAGGAATCCAGGTTCGCGCAGTCATGGATCCGTGACCAGAGTACGCCGTCCCAGATCGAATAGTTATAATTGTCATTCAGATACTTATTTTCCAGAAGAAGCTCCATAAGGATCCCTGTCTCAGATACATTCTTCTTGCCCCAGTGACAGGAGGCCCCGGAAATATGCATTCTCATCTCCGAGCTGGCATTCCCGCCGTACACGCTTCTGTCCTGAATCAGGGCCGTCCTCACGCCCTGCCTGGCCGAGGCCATCGCCGCGCAGATGCCGCTCATGCCTCCTCCGACCACGATCACATCATAATCCATATGTATCGGCGGATTCTGCGACGGAACCGGCGTCTCATGAACAAATGCTTTCACACTACTTTCCCCTTTCCAATGTTAACACTGCGTTGGTACTTATACTTACATTTATTGATTAAGCATAAGTCAATAGTAAAGCATTTCAGTCTTGATTTCAATGGCAAATAATATCAAAATTATTGCCAATTTTTTATGCATTTTTTATAAATTTTAGTTTTCTTTTCCTTTTTTAATTTTTTGTTTTTTATTTTCTCAAAACTTCCATCCGGGCTTTGCATGTTACATGCGGCTTTTTCGCTTTTTTTAAAAAATGCGCTTGCATTCGCGGGATATCTCATATAAAATGAATAAAGACTTATCGTTAAGTAATAGATTTTTGATTGGAGAATGCATATGAACGACGGACGCGTCACCTCCTCGAACATCAAGAAGATCAACCGGAACCGCGTATACCGGATGATCTATCAGGAAGGAACGACATCCAAATTCCAGCTGGTACAGCTGCTTGAGATGGGACTTTCCACAGTCAGTTATAATCTGGCTGATCTCAGCGCGGAAGGATTGATCCGGTTCGAAGGATTCTTTGAATCCACCGGAGGACGGAGGGCCAATCAGATCCAGATCGATCCGGTGGCACGTATCGCGATCGGGATCGGGATCCTCAGCGACCGTATGCATTATGTGGCCTCGGATCTGTATGGCCATATGATATATAAGAACACCTATCCGGTCTCCTATGAGCATGACCCGGATTATTACAGAAAGATCGGGGACTATCTCCAACAGTTCATCACGGACAACGGGATCGACAGCGCCCGGGTCCTCGGCGTGGCCATCGCCACCCAGGGCATCGTCTCCCGCGACGGCTGCAGCGTGAATTACGGGACGCTGATGCGCAATTTCCATATGACGCTGGACGACATCCGGCCCTATATCCCGTTCCCCTGCAGGATGGAGCACGACTCCAAGGCGGCCGGCAATCTGGCGCTGTGGAACCATCAGGATATCCGCAACGGAGTTCTCTTCCTGCTGAACCAGAACATGGGCAGCGCCGTGATCGCCAATCGGATCGTCCAGTGGGGCGACCATATGCGCAGCGGGCTTATCGAACATACCTGCATGCATCCGGACGGGCCTCTTTGCTACTGCGGCAAGCGCGGCTGTCTGGATACCTACTGTTCCGCGGAGCGGCTGGAGAAGGAGTCCGGTATGGACGTGCCCTCCTTCTTCGCCACCCTGCGGGAGACCAACGCGCCGGAGCTGAGGCGGATCTGGCTGGATTTCCTGAATAACCTGGCCTTTGTGATCCGCAACCTGAGCGTGACGCTGGACGGCGTCTTTATCCTGTCAGGCTATCTGGCGACCTATATCACCAAAGAAGATACCGCGCTCCTTCTGGACATGGTCAACGCCCTGACGCCCTGGCCGCTGACGGAGGATCAGCTGCGGGTGGGCCATTCCGGGCAGTATACGCCCGCCCTGGGCGCGGCGCTCCATTATATCAGCGCGTTCATTGATTCGGTATAACCAAAGGTCTGTCCATGACAGATTGCGTCTCTCAGCGGAGAATCATATTGAGTCTCCGCTTTATATTTTCGTGTTCCATCCAGCGTGATCAGGATCAGTCCGTCTGATCCTTCGGAATAGTACGCGATTCCCCTTTTCCTGCATTCTTCCGCCAAAATCTGGCTTCCGTTGTCGTCTGCCTCGCTGAAGGCGATCATCGGATCGACCGCGTCCAGCCATTCCCGGCAGGAGGAGGTGTAGGTTCCATGATGATTCGTCTTCATGACGTCCGCCTGCAGCCGGGGCCCCAGTTCGCGCGCCAGCGTCCTCTCCCGGGAACGATACAGATCGCCGGCCGTCAGATAGGTGGACTGCCCGAAACGGAATTTCATCGATACAGAAAGATTGTTGACCGGCCCGTCGTCGGGGATGCTCCCCCCGGCCGCCAGTTCTTCGCAGACCGCGATCATTTCTGCCGTCGGATTGCAGATATCGACGGTGACGCCGTCGATCTCCGGGAACGCGTACGGGACCTGCACATCCGCGTGGATCTCCGTTCCATGCAGGCGCAGCATTTCCCGCAGTCCCGGCTCCGCTCCCATGGAAAACGGAACCGTGTAGTACCGGCTGATCTCTCCTCCGTTCCCATAAAGATATTCAGCAATCTTCACGGCGCCGTTAACATGATCGCCGTGAGGATGCGACAGCACGAAATAGTCCAGTTTCTTAAGCCCGATGCTTTTCACCAGCCTCAAGGTCTGATCCGCGCAGTGCAGATTCCCGCCGTCGATCATCATCGTGGTTCCCTTCGGGAAAACGATCACCGTGCATTCGCCGCATTTCGTGATATTCTTTTCCGCGTTCTCAAATTTCTTCGGATCCAGGATATACATGTTCCCGTCGCCGCCGGCGGCGAGAATGCGGCGGATCCGGCCGGTAAGCGTCTCGTATCTGTCCTCTGGGCGGCGCATTCCGGCCGCGGCGGTTCCTTCCGCCCGGCGCATCTCAGCCGTATCGCTTTCTTCCGCCCGGCGCATTCCTGCCGCGGCGGCAGGATCTGCCTCCTCGTTCCGGCATTCCAGCGCGGCGGCCGCCAGCGGGTCATTTCCCCGGGCCTGGCGGCTGATCCGGACCTGCCCCCACTGCAGCGCGGTTCCTTCATAGACGACGCGCTTCAGCTGCGTATCCCCGCAGAATGCCTTCATATCGATGTTCTGCAGCGTGGCAGGAAGCCGGATCTCCTTAAGATCCGCGCATTCCTGAAACGCCTTTGACGCCAGGATGCGGACCCCGTCCGGGACAATGATCTTCTCCAGCGCCCCGCATCCCTGAAACGCGTTGACGCCGATCACCTCAAGCCCTTCCGGAAGCGCCGCCCGCACAAGCTCCGGAAGATGATGGAACGCGCGGTCTCCCACCCTCGTAACGCCTGCGCTTATATCCAGGGACACGATCTGCTCCCGGTACGCGTCCCAGGGCGCGTCCTCATAATCCTCCGGCCAGTCATCCATTGGACCCTGTCCGCAGATCCGCAGGATTCCGGTATCTCCGTCAAAGCTCCACCGGACGTTCTCCCCGCAGGACCCGTCCGCCGGAAACGGACCGCCAATCCCGGCCTTCATGAGCTCCCGCCTCAGTTTTTCATAATAGACATGGAAGCCGCCGTCATTGGGATGCAGCCGTTTATCGCTGAAATATCCGCTCTCGTGGGGCACAAGATCACGGCCGCGGATCACCGTGACATTTGAAAACCGGGACGCCGCCTCGCAAAGCCAGTTCTCCATCCGCGCAAACGGCCCCATTTTCATCTCTTCTCCGCAATCTCCGCGCCAGACCGGCGTCAGCGCCCAGATCCTGGCCTTCGGATGCCGCTCCGACAAAAGCCGGTAAAACATCAGGCTGTCTCTCTGAAACTCCTCCCAGCCGGACTTGGACCAGTCGTTGGTGCCGTAAGCCGCCAGGATGTCATCCGGTTCGACCGGGTCGCCGCAGGCAGCCAGGGCAGGACAGAAACGGTCGGCCCCGATGGCCTTATTGAACCCCTCCGCGCCGAGAAACTCCGCGAGACGGACCGTATGGTGCCGGGAAGGATATTTCGCGTCGTAGCCCTGGGTGATGGAATCCCCGTAAAATACGATCGTCCTTCCGCTTCGCGCCGCCGGGATCAGAGACGCCCCGTCGTCCAGCTCCAGGCTCTGCAGCACAGAGACTGCGGACCACGGAAATACAATGCGGATCTCCTTCTCACCCTCTCCCAGATCATAGGTTCCCGTAAACGCGCCGAGAAACGCCCCCGGGCTGTCCGCCGGTCCGTCCTCCATGGGAACTCTTTTCATCTCCACCCGGTCCTGATTGCCCAGCTGTCCGATCAGCCGCCCGTTCTTCAGAATATCGTGGGTGAACGCAAGGCGGTTCGTACCCACCGCCGCCGTCACAGACAGCGTCATCCGCCGGCTGTCCGTCCCGAACGCAAGAATTATCCCTGCCGTCGCCAGCGTCTTCCGGTACAGAGACGTACCGGCATATACATTCTGCTGTTCCTCCGTAAAACGGAAAAAATGGATCCCATCCTCCATCGCCTCGACACGCACGGCACCTCTCGTGATCGAAACGATCTGCTCCAAACTGCATTTCATCGGGTCAGCACCTCCTACACGATTCCCTTATACTTATACTTATGATTAGGTCTTAAGTATTTCTGATTATAACAGGACATGACAGGATTTGCAAGAAAATTCGCAGGAAAATTGCAAAAAAAGGAAGCCTTCCGGCTTCCGTCCTATCGAGGGTGGATAAAGGGATTCGAACCCTTGGCCTCCAGAGCCACAATCTGGCGCGCTAACCAGCTGCGCTATAC
>CANQGA010000073.1 GCA_947600145.1 uncultured Lachnospiraceae bacterium
TTCACCAGTTCCGGCACCAGAGAATCATAACTGTTGGGGAACAGAACACCCAATACATCTGCGTTCGTATTTACCACTGCTCCTCACCGCCTTTCACATTATTCCTGACCATGGCATTCGGGCCGATCTTGGCGCCGTCGCCAATAAATACGTTGTTGCCGATCGTAGCCACGCCCTTCTCATCTCCCTCAGGCATGGCGCCCACGACGGCGTTCTCGCCGATCTCCACATTCTCGGCCACAATGCAGTGCTTCACAACCGCGCCGGCGCGGATGACCGTGCCGCCCATGACGACGGCGTCCTCGACCTCGGCGCCTTCCTCCACCCGGACGCCCGCGAACAGGATGGAGTGCTTCACTTTGCCGTAGACCCGGCAGCCGTCGGTGATCATGGAGTTCTCCACGATGCCGCCTCTGCCGATCTTGTGGCCGGTCATGCCGCTGTTGCGGCTGTAGATCTTCCAGTCGTCGTCAAACAGGTTGATACCGCTGTGTTCCGGATCCAGAACCTCCATATTCGCTTCCCAGAGGGAGGAAATGGTCCCCACGTCCTTCCAGTACCCGCTGAAATGGTACGCGTACATCTTGCGGTTGTCCCTGAACAGGTTCGGAATGATATTCTTGCCGAAATCATTCTCGGAATTCGGATCGGCCTCATCCTCTTCCAGATACTGCTTGAGGATGTCCCAGTTAAAGATATAGATTCCCATCGACGCCAGATTGGACTTGGGCTGCTTCGGCTTCTCCTGGAACTCGGTGATCCGGTCGTTCTCATCGGCCACCATGATGCCGAAACGGGAAGCCTCCTCCCACGGCACCTCCATGACCGCGACGGAGAATTCCGCGCCCTTCTCCTTGTGGTAGCGCAGGAAATCACTGTAATCCTGCTTGCAGATCTGATCGCCGGACAGAATGATCACGTACTGCGGATCATATCTCTGGATGAACGAGATGTTCTGGTAAATGGCATTGGCCGTACCCTTATACCAGTCAGAGCCGGAAGCCTGCTGATAAGGCGGGAGCACATGGACGCCGCCGTGAAGACGGTCCAGATCCCATGGCTGCCCGTTGCCGATATACTCATTCAGAACCAGAGGCTGATACTGGGTCAGGATACCCACGGTATCAATGCCGGAGTTGACGCAGTTCGACAGCGGGAAATCGATGATCCTGTATTTGCCGCCGAAAGGAACCGCAGGTTTTGCCAGATTCTGGGTCAGCGTATACAGACGGGAACCCTGTCCACCGGCAAGAAGCATTGCTATCATTTCTTTTGCCATGATAATCTCCCCCTCATATCGTTTGAGTTAACTTGATTCTACCACAAAACAGCAAACTTTGATACCCTTTTTAGAATTTTTTTGTAAATTATGGCAAAAAATACAATCGCCGCGGATAGGTGTTGTTATTCTGCCCAAAACAAAACTGTTTTATAAGCCGCCGGCCGTCCCCGACTCTTCCAGTTCGCTTATGTCGACCTGCAGTTCCTCCTCCACCTCGCTCCGGATCTCCTCGGCCCGGACCGGGTCCATCTCCGGCAGATTTTCCTTCGACCCGATGCCGAAGCGGCGCAGGAATTCCTCCGTAGTCGCGAAAAGCGCCGGACGGCCCGGAGCGTCCAGCCTGCCGATCTCCTGCACCAGTTCGTACTCCACCAGACGGTTGACCGCGTGGTCGGAATTGACGCCGCGGATCTTCTCGATCTCCATCCGCGTCACCGGCTGTTTGTAAGCGATGATAGCGAGTGTCTCCAGCGTCACATCCGTCAGAACCTGGCGTTTCGGCGCTGACGCTACCCGGATCAGATTTCCGTAAAAACGGCCGCGCGTGCACAGCTGATAGCTGTCCTCCAGGCGGATCACCTCCATGCCGCGGTTTTCCTTCTCGTAGCGCCGTGCCAGGTTGTCCGCCACCTTCTTCGCCGTCTCAGGATCCTGATCGATAGCTGCCGCAAGCTGGCGCAGCTCCACCGGGCGTCCCATCGTGAACAGTACCGCCTCCACGATGGCTTCCCAGTCTGTCTGCGCGGCCGCCTCTTTCTCTTTTTCCGGCTCCGGCTCCGCGGCCGTCTCTTCCTTCCGCGGCTCCTCCGCTTCAGGCTCCGCGTCCGTCTCATTCTCCGGCTCCGTCGGCCCGGCATCCGCATCCGCCTCTTCCTCTTTTTCCGGCTCCGGCTCCGCGGCCGCTTCTTCCTTCCGCGGCTCCTCTGCTTCCGCCTCCGTGTCTTCCCCCGCCAGCTCCGCTTCCAGGGCCTCGTGGCGCGCCTCTATGGCTTCCAGGTCAAACTCCTCGTCATCCCAGTCTCTGTCCATCATATCCACCTTATCCTTCGAAGTCTTCCAGGCCTTCCAGATCAAGCTCCTCCAGACCGCTCTCCGTATCCACCGCCTCGATATCCATATCGTCAAACAGCGCGGCCTGCGTCAGCCGGATCCGCCCCATCCGCATCAGTTCCAGAACAGCCAAAAACGTTACGACCACTTCCACCCTGTCCGCCTGCCCCGTCAGCATCTGGCGGAAACTGAAACGGCGTTTCTGTCTGGCAAATTCCAGCACGGAACCGATCTTTTTCTCCAGGCTCACGCTCTCCTTCCTGATCTCGCCGAACCGGCTGCGGATCGGGTCCACACGGTCGTCCTGCCTCTTCATAACCGAATCGAAAATGCTCTGAAGCCTCGCCAATGTCAGACCGTCAAGGAGCGCGTCCAGATCAACCGGCGGCTCGTATCTGGCCACTTCGCCCGGAATGGTAGGAAGTTTATAGAAATGCTTTTCCGCGTCCTGCTCCATCTCCTGAAGCTGGGATGCCATCTGTTTATACATCTTGTATTCCAGAAGTCTGGCCACCAGTTCGGCTCTGGGGTCTTCCTCCCCGCCGCCGTCTTCCTCCGCCGCCGGCAAAAGCATCCGCGATTTGATGTCGATCAGGGTCGCCGCCATGACCAGAAACTCGCTGACTACGTCCAGATCTTCCGTCTCCATATGACTGACGTACTCCAGATACTGTTCCGTGATCATCACGATCGGAATATCATAGATGCTGACTTTGTTTTTCTCGATCAAATGAAGAAGGAGGTCAAGGGGACCTTCAAAATTCTCCAGCTTGTAGGATATGCTCATCGGCCGTATATCCCTTTCTGTGTAAAATCCACTTCAGTATACCAAAAACTTCCGGATATGTAAACCGCCGTCAACGAAACGGCCGGCCTGTCTTCGGCGCTATCTTAACTACCATCAGCTGCGATTTATCATTGAGCCGCACATTGATCGAATGGGTCCCCAGACCGCGCCCGACGATCATCGTATGCCCGCCCCGGACATGGACCCCCTGGCAGTCCCTGCGGAAAAACTCATACTGGGGCGTCATCACGCCGCCGACCAGCGGCAGCCAGATCGTCCCGCCGTGATAATGCCCGGCCAGCGTCAGATCCGCTCCCCAGGCCGCATAGGCATCCGCATATTTGGGAGAATGGGCCAGCAGGATCTGATAGCGGCTCCGGTCCGCCCTGCCCAGCCGTCCCACGATATATCCGGCTTTCAGTTCCTCCCGGCAGCGGCGGCCGTAATATTTCCTGTCCAGATCCAGGCCGCTTATGCGGATCTCTCCGTCAAACACCGCGCTCTCATCTGCCAGACAGACCGCGCCGGCCGCCTCCAGCTCCCCGACATACCGGTCATACAGGTCTCCGTAGCGCCCCCGGTCCCTGTCCATGCGGTTCTCATGATTTCCGTTCCCGCAGTAGAGCGGATAACGCCCGGCCAGTTTCTTCATGAAAAACAGGGCGTCGCCGATCTCCGCCCTTTTTTTCACGATCATCATGTCCCCTCCGACCAGCACGGCATCCGGCTTCACCCGGTCGATCGCGGCCAGAAGACGCCGCTGCCCCGGCCCGAAGCAGTTGTCGTGCAGATCTGTCAGGAACACGAAGGTACGTTCCTTCGTCACCTTGTCTGACCGCAGTTCATAGACGTCTGTGGAAAATACGCTCCTCTCATACAGAGAGCGCAGGCACAGCCACACGGCGGCAGCGGCGGCCGTGATCACCATCCATACCATCTTATCTCTCCCATCCCGCCGAAACTGACGCGCGTCCGCGCCGGCGCCCAAACAGCGCGCACCGGCACGTCATGAAAGTAGTATACGGAATTTCCCCGCCGGATATGCGAAGGACTATTTCTGATTCCGGAATACCGGATCCGCAGGATGACCGCCCACCAGCTTCTGCATGGTGCGCTGTACCGCGTCCCTGGAGTTCTTCCAGTCCTTATCCTTATTCAGGTAATCGTATTTCTCGATCAGCCAGTCGATATCTTCCTGGATCCGGTCCAGCTCCCGGTTCATCTGCTCAAACAGCACCGGGAACACCTGGCTCTGCTCCTTCTCGTTAAGTCCCGCGGCGCAGGCATCCGCCAGGTCGGCAAAATGGTGCACGCAGAAGCCCTTGGACTGCTTCACCAGGTCCAGAAAATCCTTCTCATGCTTCACCTGATAAAGGAACGTATCGATGACCCTGCGGTAAGTATCATCCACCCGCGCGCAGACAAAGCAGTGTCCCTCCTCTTCGCGGATCCAGTTCCCTACCGAGGTCCCGTTCGCGCCCGACGGCTCCTTCTTCCTGAGCAGTCCAAGCACGGAGGTCTGCGAAGCCCCCGGCTTAAAGGCCGCCATCTCCTTCCGCAGGCCCTCGCGCATATGCTTCATACGGGTCTTCAGGATCCACGCGTTTCCCAGGCTGTTGCCGTAATCATACATCATCTTCGTGTGATGGCGGCAGAAGCCCTGACGGTCCGTCTGATCTCTGGTGTCGCTCTCCATATAGGAAGAACCCAATACAAATTCAATTGCCTTCTGCTCCAGATCCCGCTCCAGATAACAGAACGGGCATTCATCTCCGCTGAGCAGAGCATCGTGAAGTTCTATGGTATACAGCTTCTCTTTCATGTATCCCTACCCCCGTATCCTCTTTTTATACATCATACACGTTCGCCTGCCATCTCGTCAAGCGAAGAATGCACAGACATTTTATCGGTCGAATTGTCGACCTATAGTGTATCAATTTCCAATATTATCCAAATATGGTCAATGTACAACGAAATAATTCTGCCGTTTAATTAAATTGTGAGGTGAAAATATGATTTTGTACGAGCCTTTATGGCAGACGATGAAAGAAAAGCAGATTACCCAGTATCGGCTGATCCATTACTACGGAGTCAGTCCCGGCCAGATCAGCCGGCTCAGAAAAAACGAATATGTCTCGACCCACACCATCGGTATGCTCTGTACGATCCTGGACTGCAGCGTACAGGAGATCATGGAATTCCGCATGGACAACAGTGAATACGCGCCTCCCGGCAGCTTCCGGGAAGCGCAGGACAGCGAAACATCATAACCGGCTGATTTCGGATTTCCCGCGATCAGCCGGTTGTCAGTTTATATCCCAGACGGCGCATGGTTACAATGGCCGCGTGGGCCCCGAGAGCCCTGAGCTTCTTTCTCAGAAAAGAAATATAGACCTCCACATTATTGTCGCCGGCATCCGCGCTTTCTCCCCAGATCCTCGTAAGCATCGTTTCCTTCGATACCACGATATCCCGGTTCACCATCAGAAGACGCATCATGTCGAATTCCCGCTTGCCCAGCTGGAGCGTCCCCGCCGGTCCGGACAGCGTGAACGTCGCCTGATCCAGGAACAGATCGCCCACCGCCAGCCGGTCCGACAGGAGATTTCCGCGGCGCCTGTCAATTGCTTTCAGGACGGCGAGAAGCTCTCCGCCGTCCACAGGCATGTTCAGACAGTAATCCGCCCCGCTGTCCAGCGCGCGGATCCGGGCCTGGACCTGGTCCGCCGAAGCGCTCCTGCGGTCCTGACCGGATCCGTCCGCAGCCCTGTCCCTTGCGTATCCGGACTCGCCGGAAAACAGCATCAGGACCGGTATGCGGCATCCTTCTTTTCTTGCCCTGGTCAGAAACGAGATCCCGTCCATCCCGGCCAGCGTCTCTCCCAGGATCACCGCATCAAAATTTCCCTGTTCCAGGGCGCAGAAGCCCAGATCCGCATCCGCACAGATCTCCGATCCGCACCAGTCCTGACGCAGGGTCTCCTCCGCATACTGGGCCGTATACGCATTTTCTTCCAGAATTAATACTCTCATACCCGCATTTTCCTTTATTTTCCGGACATGGCCGCGTCAGCGGCTCCGCACTTCCCTGCGCATAAAACCGATATAGGAGCACGCGAACATCACTGCCGTCAGGGCCAGAAGTCCTGTCATATGCGGCCATACCAGAAGCACGCTCTGCCCAAGGGACAAATATCCGGTGATCGCGCCGGAAAGCTGCTGCGGCAGAACCAGATTCGTAGTCCGCACCGTCGGATCCATGATCGTGGATACCGCTTCGCTGTAAAGATAATAAGGCGACAGACGGTTGATCATGGTCTGGCATTCATAGTTGTCAATGACCTGCCCCACCGTAGAGGAATCCCCCACCGGATAGATCGCTCCGGCCACGATGGACGCGACCAGGCTCATGAACAGGGCAAAAAAGATCCACAGGCCAATGCCCAGCATCGCCGATGTGGCCGCGTGGCGGCAGAGTACGGAGAACAGGATCGCCAGCGCCAGCCAGAAGCAGATATAAACGGCCGTAAATATCAGGAACACGGCGGCCCTTCCCACCTCCTCCGCGGAAGGCGGGATCCCCGTCTTTAAGATCCCCACGGCGCCGATAAACAGTCCCATGGACAGCACCATGACCAGAATGATCGTGGCCCCCGCCAGGAACTTGCCGTTGATGACCGCGTCCCGGTAGATCGGCTGGGAGATCAGACGGTTCAGCGTCCCCTCTGACCGCTCGCTGTTGATCGCGTCAAAGCCCAGCGTCAGGCCTACAAAAGGCCCAAGCAGGGCGATAAACGTCGTAAACGACGGGATCGTCGTGCCGCTTAAGGTAAACAGCTTTAAGAAGATATAGTCCGAATCCTGTGATACCGCGTCGGACAGATTGGACACGGCCCCATAAAGGCTGGCATAGCTGGTCAGCACGATCAGTCCAAGCACGATCAGAAAGCGGCCGCTGTTCAGATGATCCGCCAGCTCTTTCCGGTAGAGCGCATACAGACCCCCGCGGAAACGGGCCGCCTTCCCGCGGCTTCCGTGCGTCCCTGAAAAGCCGCCGGCCGTCTTTTTCGCCTTCTTCACGGATTCCGCGTCACCGGCCGGAACCTCTTCACTGTCCGGATTTGTCGAAAATCCGGAAACGTCTTGCTTTCTTTCCATCGCCGCTTCCATTATTCTCACCTGCCTCCTCAAAATATCTGCGGTAGATCTCGTCAAGATCATTCTCCCTCTGCCGGATCAGCGACAGGGTGTAACCGGCTTCCAGAGATTTGCGCAGCAGCTCTCTCTTCACATCATAGCGGGAACGGACCACATAGAAATCGCCCGTCCTCTCCACGCTGTCCACATTTCCGAGCCCCTTCAGCAGTTCGCCGAAGCCCGCGTCATCCGGAAACGCGGCCGTCTCCAGGATACTGACGCCCTCCTGCTGCATACTGCGGGCCAGTTCGTCGATCCTGCCGCAGGCTACCAGCTGTCCCTCCACGAACAGCCCCACCCTGTCGCAGATCTGCTGGATCTGGTACAGCTGATGGGACGAGATCAGGATCGTCCGTCCGTCCTCCTCCGCCAGGCGGCGGATCAGCTCCATCAGTTCCCGCATTCCCTCCGGATCGATGCCCAGGGTAGGCTCATCCATGATGACCACCTTCGGATCCTTCATCAGCACATCGGCCACGCCCAGTCTCTGACGCATGCCGCGGGAATATGTCCCGGTCTTCATATCGGCGGCCTCTGTCATGCCGACTTTCTCGAGCAGGGAACAGATGCGGCTCTCGATCACATCATCCGGCAGACCGTTGAGCCTCCCGGTGAACCGCAGATTCTCGCGCCCCGTCATGTCCGCATAAAATCCCACATTGTCCGGCAGATAGCCTACGATACGCTTGATCTCGATCGGCTGTCTCGTACAGTCCTTCCCGTCGATCTCCGCTTTTCCGGAGGTGGGCTCCGAAAGTCCCAGAAGCATCAGCGTCGTCGTGGTCTTTCCGGCGCCGTTAGGCCCCAGAAGGCCGAAGATCTCGCCGGGATAGATGTCAAGGTTCAGATCCGATACGGCCGTTTTCGGGCCGTAGCATTTGGTCAGTCCCTCCGTATGGATGATCGGTCTTCTCTCTGTCACATCCATCGCAATTCCTCCTCTCGCGGAATCACCGTCTTCCGAACTTGCGGAATACATATTCCAGTCCCAGGGCAACTCCGATGATGATGACAACCGCCACAACGCCCCACATGGTGCTGGTCTTCACAGACACGCGGAACTCCAGAAGATCCGTGGACTGGTCGCTGCTCACGGAAAACGAAGTCACATAGTCGCCGGTGATAGCGTCCTTGCCCGGCTTCACGCTGGCGACCACCTCCGAAGTACTTCCCGCCGGAAGCGACGCGATGATATTGTCATCCACGTTATAAGTGACGGTCCATCCGCTCGGGGCAGAGGAATTAAGGGACACATTCTCCAGATCCACATTGCCGGTGTTGGTGATATAAAGCGTCACATCCGAAGTCTTTCCGGCGCCCGCGTCGAAGCTTAACCGTCCGTCCGGCGTGGACAGCTCCAGGCCGTAGGTTCCGGTGATCGTTACGCTCAGATCCGCCGACAGTGTCTCAGACGCCGACACGGCGCTGCAGGGGATCTGGTACTGGCCCGCTTCCACCCGCTGCGGCGGCGTCACGGACACCGTGAGGGACTGGCTGGCCCCCGCTTCCACGTCGAGAGCCGCCACGCCCGCGCTTCCGTCGGAAGAAATAAAGCTTACGGTCCATCCTGCCGGCGCGTTGGACGAAAGATTATAAGTCTGGGGTTTCAGGCTGTTGTTGATCAGGGTAGTGCTGAAGCTGAAAGCCGTCCCGGCGGCGCCTTCCTGCTCCGGATACTCGGAGGTAAAGCTTCCGCGGCCTGCCTCCTGGCTCGCAGCGGTAAATTCAAATTCAATATCGTCTGCCGCCTCAGAGTTTACAGCCTGGGCATGGACCCTCACTCTGTAGACGCCCTCCTCCAGTTCGCCGGGAACCGTAAGGCGCAGCGTCATCGAAGCGGACGCCTCGCCCGCAGGAATATGGATCCTGCTGACTTCATAGCTTCCTCCCTGCAGATATCCGTCCCATCCGTCCGGCATGGACGTGACCGACACATCCGCGTCCAGCGCGGAACCGGTCAGATTGTCCGCGTTGATCGTCAGGCTCAGGCTGTCGTTGGGTTCCACCGCCATGCCCGGATAGCTGGTATAAAGTTCAAGGCCGCCGTCGGCTCTGGCAGGGATCATCCATGCCATGCACAGGCAAAGCGCCGCAAAAATAACCGCCGCGGTCTGAAGGAATCCGCGCCGCGTCCGGCGGCAGGCTTCCGGCATACCGTATTTCGCCGCGGCCGTCCGCGCCGCGGGGCCGCATCCTCTGTCTTGTCCTGGATCACACATCATAATCTCCTCCTTCTGCCGCCGTTTCCCGGCGGCCTTCCGATTTCTCATCCATCATCATAAATCGAAAACCTTTAATGAATCTGAATCGTTTATGGAGATATTGTGAAAAAATACCCGAAAAGCGAACCGCTTCGCTCTTCGGGTATTCCCTGTCTGTCTTTCGTCACTGTCCTGTCCATGCGCCGTCCGCTCCCAGTGTATAATTGTCCGGCGTCACCGTATTCCTGAGCATCGCGCCTTCGCCGCCCAGATAAAACCACTTGCCGTTGTCCTCCACCCAGTAATTCTCGGCCATGGCGCCGCTGCTGTGGAAATAGTACCAGTCTCCATTGTCAAACAGCCGCCACCCGGTCGCCATATAACCGTTGGAATCGATCCAGTAATCGGCATCATCCAGAAACAGCCACTCTCCCGCGGCCCGTACTCCGCCCTGTTTGATATAATACCACCCGGCCGCGTCCTGAACCCAGCCCGCAGACTGACCTGCCGGCGGAAGGACGCTCTGTCCCCCCGTCTGGCTGCCTGAATCCGCCGGATTCGCGGGCCCTTCCGAGGGAACGGCCGCCTGCGGCGGCGCGGAGGCTGCATTTCCGGTTCCTCTCGCGGCCATCTTCGCGAACCCGTAGTCCAGAAGCGCCTTCGTATCGGTATAATGAGTGCCGTTCGCCTTCATGACCACTGCCACCAGGCGGACGCCGTTCCGCTCGGCTCCGGTCACCAGCGTATTGCCCGCCAGGGAGGTGAAACCGGTCTTTCCGCCGATAATGCCTTCATAATAGCGGGAATCATCGGGATACATCATCTTATGTCCCATGGAGATCGTCCTGGCGCCGTAATTCTTCGTGGCTGGGAGCTTGTACGACAGCGTCGTGTCGATCTCCCTGAGCGTCTGATTGGCAAAGGCCGCGCGCCCGATCAGGGCCATATCGTACGGAGTCGTGTAATGGTTCGGATCGTTGAGCCCATGGGGATTCGCGAAATGGGTCCCCGTACAGCCCAGGGCGGCCGCTTTCTGATTCATAAGATCCGCGAAAGACGCGATACTTCCGGACACATGCTCCGCCAGGGCGTTGCCCACCTCGTTGGCCGACTTTAAAAGAAGCGCGTAGAGGCACTGCCGCACCGTCATCTGATCGCCGGCCGTCATCCCAAGGGAGACCGCGCCCGCTTCCAGATTCGTGGTGGCAGTTTTGGAAAATGTCACCGTATCGTCCAGGCTGCAGTTCTCGATCACCAGAAGCGCCGTCATAAGCTTCGTGATGCTGGCCGGATAATACTTCGCGTGCTCATTCTTCCCGTAAAGGATCTCTCCGCTGGCCGTGTCGATCACGACCGCACCCTGCGCCTGGATCGCCGGTTCCGCGACTGAAGCGCCCGGATCCGCGCCGGCCGCAAACTGGGGCCGCATCACCAGGCACAGCACCATCGCGAGGGCCATAAGCCTGCTCATAAGTACCCTGTGTTCTCTCATCTCAATCTCAGCTCTTTTCTGTCATTTTATCCGTTCAGACCTTTCATGCCTTCCCCGCTGCCTTCGCGTCCTCCCGCGTTCTTATTCCTCGCCGTACCGCTGCGCCTGCGCCGCGATCAGCTCCTGATCGTCAAAATAGTTAATCTTCATGGCGGCCTTCATCTGGGCAAGCGTCACCGCCGCCTTCCGTTCCGCCTTCACACTGCCTTCCCGCAGGATCCGGTAGACCTCGGGAATGTTCTTCTCATAGGCCTTCCTCCGCTCACGGATCGGCGCAAGCTCCTCCTGCATGACTTCATTCAGGAACTTCTTCACCTTCACGTCTCCCAGGCCGCCCCGCATATAATGGGCCTTCAGCTCGTCCAGGTTCTTATACTCCGGCAGGAACTTTCCGAAATGCTCATCCCTGCAGAACGCGTCCAGATAGACGAAGACCGGATTGCCTTCGACGCGTCCCGGATCCTGCACCCGGATATGGTTCGGATCGGTGAACATGCTCATGATCTTCTTCCGCACATCCTCCGGGGAATCCGACAGATAGATACAGTTTCCGAGGGACTTGCTCATCTTCGCGTTGCCGTCGATGCCCGGCAGACGCCTGCAGGCTTCATTCTGCGGGATCAGCGCCTCCGGCTCGACAAGTACCTCGTCATAGATATGGTTAAAGCTTCTGACGATCTCCCTGGTCTGCTCGATCATCGGCAGCTGGTCATCCCCCACCGGCACCGTCGTCGCCTTGAACGCCGTGATATCCGCCGCCTGACTGATCGGATAGGTAAAAAATCCCACCGGAATGCTTGTCTCAAAATTGCGGAGCTTGATCTCGTTCTTCACCGTCGGGTTCCGCTGAAGCCGCGATACCGTCACCAGATTCATATAGTAAAACGACATCTCCGTAAGCTCCGGAACCTGGGACTGGATAAACAGTGTGGATTTTTCCGGATTCAGACCGCAGGACAGATAGTCCAGCGCCACCTCGATGATGTTCTGCCGCACCTTCTCCGGATTGTCCGCGTTGTCCGTCAGCGCCTGAGCGTCGGCGATCATGATATAGATCTCATCGTATTCGCCGGAATTCTGCAGCTCCACCCGCTGGCGCAGAGAACCGACATAATGCCCCACATGAAGTTTTCCCGTCGGCCGGTCCCCGGTCAGTATGATTTTCCTCGTTTCAGCCATAGTCTCCTCCTGAAAGGATCAGGGCGCCGGCACGCCGGTCTCCCCCACGATCCGTTACTCTTAATGAGTATACCACTCATTTCCGGGATTGCCTACTGTATTTTTCTGAAAAATCTCTTACAGAAATGTTTCTATTTCCGTCGCCGGCGTCTTCGCGCCCCGTATCCGGGCCCGCAGAACCGGCCCGCAGAACCGGCCGATAAACTTTTTTCAAAATGTGCTTGCATTTTTTCCGTCTTATGATACAATAAGTGACGGAGGCATAGCTCAGCTGGGAGAGCACATGCATCACACGCATGGGGTCGCAGGTTCGAGCCCTGTTGTCTCCACTGGATGCGCAGGCATGAGAAAGCGGGAACCGCAGAGAAGACGGTTCCCGTTTTTTATTTTCCTGTCCGAATTCCGGCGTCCCCGTCCTCCGCTTCCGGCCTTCCGGCATTTTAAAAGGCGGGAACCTCCCTCACGTGAGATTCCCGCCTGTTGTTATTCCATCGGTCTTCTGCCGGCGCTGCCCGCAGATCACTGTTTCCGGCTGTCCGCGAACCGTTTGATATTGCTGGCGTTCACGAACTTCTCGATCTTTCCGTCTTTCACCAGCACCAGCGTCGGCGCCTGCATGATCCCGAACTCATCCGAAAGCTCCGGATTCTCCTCCGCGTCGATCACCTGATAATCCACGCCTTTTAAGAATTCCCTGGCGATCTTGCAGTTGGGGCAGGTCTTGGTCGTGAAAAGATATGTCCCGGACGCCGGCGTCTGTGTGTTCTCTCCGGACTCCGCACTGCATGCCGCGGCTGCATCGCCCGCTGCAGAAGCATTGGCCTCAGACGCGCTCCGAAGGATCGCCTGGGCTGTCTTCTCCGCCACCGTATCCGCTACATGGACCGCGGCGTCCCCGCCCTTCTTCAGGACAGAATGAGCCACATCATAGGTCGTACGGTTCTTGTATTCCTGGGTCTTGCCCGCGTTCCAGTTCTTCACCGGACGGTAGTAACCGGTGATACGGCTGTAGACCTCGGCCTCATTGCCGCAGATCGGGCAGGTGAAGTGCTCGCCGATCAGGTAGCCGTGATCCTTGCAGATCGAATAGGTCGGCGACATCGTGTAATACGGAAGCTTGTAGTTCTCGGCGATGGTGCGCACCAGTTTGGCCGCAGACTTCCAGGAAGGCAGCTTCTCGCCCAGGAAAGCATGGAACACGGTACCGGACGTGTAGAGGGTCTGCAGCTCGTCCTGGATATCCAGCGCGTCGAAGATGTCCGCCGTGTAATCCACCGGCAGATGGGAGCTGTTGGTGTAGTAAGGCGTATCGCCCTCATTCCCGGCGGTAATGATATCCGGATAGCGGCTCTTGTCGTGCTTGGCCAGACGGTAGGAGGTGGACTCCGCCGGCGTGGCCTCCAGGTTGTACAGATCGCCGTACAGCTCCTGATAGTCGGACAGGCGCTCACGCATATGGTTCAGCACGTCCTTCGTAAACTGCTGGGTCTCCGGATGGGTCAGATCCCTGCGGAGCCATTTCGCGTTCAGGCCGACCTCGTTCATACCCACCAGTCCGATGGTGGAGAAATGGTTCTCGAAGGTTCCCAGATAACGCTTCGTGTACGGATACAGGCCGTTGTCCAGGAGCTTCGTGATGACCTCGCGCTTGGTCTTTAAGGACCTTGCGGAGATATCCATCATCCGGTCGAGCCTCTTGTAGAAATCGGCCTCGTCCTTGGCCAGGTAAGCGATCCTGGGCATATTGATCGTGACGACGCCGATGGAACCGGTGCTCTCTCCCGCTCCGAAGAAGCCGCCGGTCTTGCGGCGCAGCTCGCGCAGATCCAGGCGCAGGCGGCAGCACATGCTGCGCACGTCGCTGGGCTGCATATCGCTGTTGATATAGTTGGAGAAATACGGCGTACCGTATTTGGCTGTCATCTCAAAGAGGAGCTTGTTGTTCTCTGTCTCGGACCAGTCGAAGTCCTTCGTAATGGAGTAGGTCGGGATCGGATACTGGAAGCCGCGGCCGTTGGCGTCGCCCTCGATCATCGTCTCGATGAAGGCGCGGTTGACCATATCCATCTCCTTCTTGCAGTCCTTATACTTGAACGGCATCTCCCTGCCGCCGACGATCGCCGGCATCTCCGCCATATCGTCCGGCACGGTCCAGTCCAGCGTAATGTTGGAGAACGGCGCCTGGGTGCCCCAGCGGCTGGGCGTATTCACGCCGTAAACGAAGGATTCGATGCACTTCTTCACGCCGTCGTAATCCAGGTTGTCCGCCTTCACGAACGGCGCCAGATAGGTGTCGAAGGAGGAAAACGCCTGCGCTCCGGCCCACTCGTTCTGCATGATGCCGAGGAAGTTGACCATCTGGTTGCACAGCACGGACAGATGCTTGGCCGGGGAGGACGTGATCTTGCCGGGGATCCCGCCGAGTCCTTCCACGATCAGCTGCTTTAAGGACCATCCCGCGCAGTAGCCGGTCAGCATGGACAGGTCGTGCAGGTGGATGTCCGCGTTGCGGTGGGCGTCGGCGATCTCCTTGTCATAGATCTCAGACAGCCAGTAGTTGGCGGTCACCGCGCCGGAGTTGCTTAAGATCAGGCCGCCGACGGAATAGGTGACGGTGGAATTCTCCTTCACGCGCCAGTCCTCGACCTTCACGTAGCTGTTGACCACGTCCCGGTAATCCAGGATCGTATTCTTCATGTTGCGGATCTTCTCACGCTGCTTCCTGTAAAGGATGTAGGCCTTGGCCACGTCCGTGTAGCCCGCCTGCTCCAGCACATGCTCCACGCTGTCCTGGATCTGCTCCACGGTGATCTTCCCGTCCTTCATCTTGCTCTGGAA
>CANQGA010000074.1 GCA_947600145.1 uncultured Lachnospiraceae bacterium
ATATCAGATCCCTCCAAACCATTGATTTTGCGTGGTTTTCTCAATGTCTGTCACCAACTTTTAGAGAAGAGCCTGAATAAAACCTATAACTGTGTCCAATACTTCGCAAACATTTCCTCAAGGAACGCCGGATCGCCGCCCAGACGCGGGATCTGCTCCGCCTCGCCGGCTGCCGCCATCGCCGCGATCAGCGCCAGGATGCGCTCCTCGCCAGCCTGAATGCCTTCCGCCCGGCCCTGCTCAAGGCCCTCACTTCGGCCCTGCTCAAGGCCTTCTCTCTCCCGCTCCCGCAGCATCTCCTCAAACTGCATATACCGCGCCTCCATTTCTCTGCTCCGCTTCAGCTCCCTGATCCGCTCATGCAGCTTCCTCACCGTCGGGTCGTCCACCTCGCTCACATACGCGTCCGTCGAGTTCTCTACATAGTGCAGCAGGTTCACCAGCTCCTTCGGCACCTCGGCCTCGTTCGTCCCCTTCGTGCTCAGGAATACGCGCGTCGCCCCGTCGCCAAGCGGGAAGAAGTCCTTCTCCTCACAACGGTTCGTGAACGTGTACCGGTAAAGTCCCTCACCAAACGGGTCGAACGTGCAGATGAACACCACATACACCGGCTTCAGCTTCGATAAGTCCTCCCCCGGCGCTAACGACACCACATCCATCTCCGCCTGGTGGTAACGGCTCCTCTGCGGCAGCGACGTCCTCCCGCGGTTCTCCATCTCCATGTTGTAATGGACTTCCACCGTATCCCGGACGTACACGTCCAGGCGCACGCTCCGGAAATCGCTGCTGTACAGAAGCGGATGCTCGACGCTCACCTTCACGCCGCTGATCTTGATCCCCAGGAGCGTCTCCAGCAGCAGCTGGCTCGTCCCCTCGTCCTCCGCCGCGGCGGCGAACAGGAAATAGTTTGACAGGTTCAGGTCCTGAAATCTTTTGCTTGTTGTTCCCATTTGTATCCTCCTTCTGATTGCGGGGAGGATATCCTGCCGAAACTATTTTAGCACAGGGCGGGAGAAATGGGAAGGGGAAAATATTGAAGCGGGTGTTCAATTATCTGATTGCCTAAAGAAATATTTGTTTTCCCCTAACCCTGCAGCCTCACCCTGCCAGCACCGTCACCCCCGCCAGGATCAGACATATCCCTGCCAGCTTCTTCCCCGTGACCTTCTCCCCCATGAACCGGTTGGACAGGAGGAGTGACCAGATATACGTGACCGCGGACATCGGGTAAAGGACCGTATAATCCATATACCTGAGCAGAACCACATTCATCAGCGCCGCTGAAACATAGAGGATTCCCCCCAGGTAAAACGCCGGGGATGCAAAAAGGGAAAATATCCCTGCCGTCCCGCCCACACTCTTTTTAAAAAAGAAGGCGCCAAGCGCCCCGACCAATGTCATCAGCAAAACAGCCAGATAGATCAACGTGTCCCGCCTCCCTTCTCAGAGGAGCTCAGGAAGACAAGCCCCGCGATAATAACCGCCACGCCCAGGATCTTTCTGGCAGTGACTGGCTCGCCGAGTACGGCCGCACCAAGTATAAGCGACAGCACATATCCCGCACTCATCATCGGATGCAAGACAGACAGTTCGCCATATTTCAGAGCGATAATCATCAGAAATGCTCCTGCTCCATAGAGTACAAGCCCCAGGAGTACTAGAAACAGGGAATTGTCCGCCGCCGACAGCTTCCACAGCAACTGACCCGTACTGGCCAAGGCCGCGGAAACAAGCATCAGCGCAATCCCTTTATACTGCTCATTCCTCTCCATACGCTTCCTTCCCAATTTCCATACGGTTTTCTATAATCTCCTGGTTTCAGTTTACAAACACGTATTTTCATGCTTCCAAAACCCTTCTCTTGTCAGGATCATAAATCTCGGGGGCATAGTAAAGAATTCTCGTTCCACCAGTTTCAAAACAGAACGGAATTTCCATGAGACCACCCAAAGCTCTCCTCACCGCTTCTTGCCGCTCCTTCGGGACATAAAATAACAAAAAGCCACCGCCTCCTGCTCCCAAAAGCTTTCCTCCAAGCGCTCCTGCAGCAATAGCCCGCGAATAGTACCCATCGATAATCTGATTTGATACCTTGCCATTAATCTCCCGCTTTAAATTCCACTCATAATCCAATAAAGCTCCAAAATCGTCGATATGTTTTTCTGCCAGTGCCCTCTCTGCCTCATCAACAAGTTCTTTCATCCGCAAAAGCTGTCGATTCTTAGCCTCCAGATTCCGCTCCTGCTCCACTTGTATCTCCGAAGAAAATCGTGATAAACCAGTAAAGAATAACATTAGATTATCATTCAGAGTCTCCTTCATCTCCGCACTTATCACTAATGGCTGCACCTCATAGCCGTTAGAGTCGAATATGATTTTGTTAAGCCCTCCGAAGGACGCCGCAATCTGATCCTGTACACCGCCACTTTCTCTGCAAAGAACCCGTTCCAGATAGATTGCCTCGTTAGCAAGCCGCCGTTTGTCTATATATTTTCCTTTGAGAGAATAAAACGCTGAGAGCAGCCCCACTGCGAATGAACTGCTAGTTCCAAGGCCGGTACGGGCTGGAAGATCCGCATCGTATACTATAGTCAGTTCATGCATATCAAGAAACTTCATAGCTTCACGAACAGCCGGATGCTGAATCTCGTCTATACCCGTAGTGCGCTCTGTCTTTGAATAGGATACATAATTGGAATAATCAAAAAACGGCGGAAGATGCCTTACAGTCACATAACAGTACTTGTCTATGCTCGTGGATAACACCTTGCCGCCATATTTTTCATAAAATCCCGGAAAATCTGTTCCACCTCCAAAAAAAGAGATGCGGAACGGTGTCTGTGTAATAACCATATCTTTATCCTCGCGTATTTATCTTGTCAGAAAATTTTCTCCCCTGCCAATGCGGTCTCTCCAATAATTCAAAAGATCTTCCATAGTCTTCTCATAAGGGATCATAGGCTCCCAACCGGAATGCGTTTTGAATTTCGTACAATCCGGCACCTGGAGATCTGCATCGATGGGTCTGAGACGCTCCGAATCCACTTCCACCCGTATTTTGTCCTTCTTCGGAGAAAACGAGAGAAGCATATCCAGCGTATCCCCCACTGTACAAGTATGACTCCCGCCGATATTATAATATTCCCCTGGAATCGGATCTACCGTAACCAGCATATAATAAGCCCGAACCGCATCACGTACATCAGCATAAGTTCTCAGAGAATGAAGATTGCCCACTTTCACTACTGGCTCAATAAGACCTGCCTCAATCATAGCGATTTGCTTAGCAAATGTAGACTCATGAAATACATCCCCGCGCCGGGGTCCCGTATGAGTAAACATACGGGTAGTCATTACTTTCATTCCATATGCCTCCGCATAGTACCGTCCAAGCAGATCTGTACCCACCTTTGATATCGCATATGGTGATGCCGGGTGGAACGGGCATTCCTCATGTATACCTGTATCCGGCTTCTTTTCCGGCGGTATTTTTCCAAACACCTCAGATGATGCACATACGTGAATCACTGGATCCAACCCCACTACACGAACAGCTTCCAACAAACGACATGTCCCCAGGACATTCGTATTTAGGGTATCCAGCGGCGATTCAAAACTAGTAAGAGGATAACTTTGTGCTGCCAGATGGAATATGTAATCCGGTCTCACCTTTTCCATTAAATGAATAAGTGACACGGTATCGTTAATGTCAGCGTATTCAAAGAATATCCGATCCCCTCTATTAACTCTTTCTACCAAGTGAGATACATTATCCAGCGGACTGCGCCATCTGCACGCCCCGTAGACCTCCCAATCTGTATTTTCCAACAGATAATCTGCCAGATGCGACCCTACCATTCCGGTAACGCCGGTGATTAATGCACGCATGTATTTACCTCCAAGAGTTTATAATGTGTTCATCCGGTCACAAAGTCTTATGATCTTTTCCTTTTCAAGACCGGGATAATTGCCTGTGTAAAGTCCATAGAAATGTACAAAATCCGCATTTTTCAAAACTGCAGGATCAAAACCCGGCATCCGCTTCCGTACGAACGGCTGGCGGGCCAAGTTTCCGCCCCCAGCCGTTCCCCTTCTAAACTCCACATTTTCCTCCTTCAGCAGTTCCGTCAAACGAGCAAACATCTCTCGATCTGGCCGGCGAAGAAGTGTTACGAATGCGTAGTTGGATTGCCCATCCATCCTGAAATCCGTAAAATATTTCTCCGGATCCAAATGATTGACGAAAAGCTCAAAATTCTCTACCCTGTGCCTGTTATTTGCATCCAACCGCTTCAACTGGTTTAACCCAAGCACAGCATTCAGTTCCGTCCCTCGCATATTGTATCCCGGTACAGCAAACAAGAACTCCGGCCGCAGATCCGGATATCTCTCTGCATGTTCCTTCTTCAGCTCTTCATCCATAAGTTCCCTGACCATTCCGTGGCTGCGGAAAAGTCGACAGTACTCATAAAACCGATCATCGTTGGTACATATAACCCCACCTTCAATCGTACTCATATGATGGGCATAGTAAAAAGAGAAATTGGAAGCAAGACCAAATGTACCACATTTTTTCCCATTCACCGTTGCGCCATGAGATTCACAAACATCCTCAATAAGCGGTATTCCCCGCCGTTTCAGTTCATCCAAAAGATCCTGTGTTAGGCCGCCAAATCCCAGTACATGAGTTAAAAACACTGCCCTGGTCTTGTCCGTGATGTGGGACAAAATCTCATTTTCATTCATGGCCAGGGTTTCCAAGTCCACATCTGCAAAGACCGGCGTCAGGCCCGCAGCAAAAACGGAGGATATGTCACTGCTCCAAGCAATAGGCGGCACAATTACCTCCCCTGAACCATACATTTCCTTAAGCACTGCCATAGTTATGTAATTGGCCGAGGCCCCTGAATTGACAAACACGCTGTGTTTCACACCCAGCCACTGGCTCCACGCTTCTTCAAACTCCCGAACCTTTGGCCCGTTGGTAAATCTGTCAGATGTACGGATAAAATCTATCAATACCTCTTTATCTTCCGGCAGTATATTATTCTTCATAAGTGGTATATTAAGCATACTGACCTCCTAACTAATTCTGAAAAGCTTGCCATAAAGCACTATCCTGCCATTACTACCTTAAAATTTCATCTGCCAGATCCATCGCTAACCTGACTGTAATATCAGAGTTATGGTGCATATGTTCACCCCAACGTCCGGTAGCAAGAACGTTTTTCTCTTTCGCAAAACCAAGCAGTTCCTGCATAATATCCGGTTTTCCAATGGTATGCACCGGATATGCATACTCGTTCATATAGCTGTATATCGGTTTATATTTTTCACCATACAAACCAATCCTTTCTTCCGTCGTCTCTACAAGCATGCCACGTATAGACGGATCCAAATTACAGATCATTGTTGCACGATGAAACGGCAGCCTTTCATCTGGACAATATACCCATTGCCCATCTGTATCCAGCTGCTCGTTAACATATCTAACTTCCAAAGAACGGTATTTGAGGGACGCCGTCTTTTGCTTAAGTTCCTCAGGCATACCTCCAAGTCTCTTAAAAGAAGCCCATGGAATCGTAGTGATGATAAGATCAGCCTTCCACGAAGTCCCATCTGCAGTCCTCACAGTCTGGCTATCAAAATCAATACTGTCTACATCGCTGTTGTAATGGATATTCTGTCTGATCCTGTCAGCCATGCGTTTCCACACTTCCCCATATCCAACTTTGGGGTTGTAATAAAATATTGTCTGCTGGCATGGATATACACCATAGAATTTATGGTCAAGACAACTCATTATCGTTTCACGGAACGACACATTAGGCAGTTTATATAGCCAGTAGGTTCCCATTTCATTCAGATTTTTCCCATAGAGCTTTGTATTGTATGGCAGCATATAGTTTTCTGCAATCTTATCGCCAAGCTTCCAGTATATCCAATCAATGAACTTTTCCGGCATTGGAGTGCCCATGTTGCAGCCTGCTTTACTGATAGACTCCAGGTAATCGATCTGATCTTCCCGTTTAAGCTGCCAAATATAAGATTCGATAGGGCTTCCTATTATCTGACCATCCGACATAAGTATCTTGCTGTTACGTTCATATTTTGTCCACTCGCTTTCAGGCATAAATTTAAAAAGGAACTCCACCACTCCCGGATCCCTGTCATCCAAAAAGTGTGGACCTCCTATATCTACAGCCTGTCCATCTGTCAGTTTTGTTCTGCAAAGGCCGCCGGCTTCGTTCTCTTTTTCCAGGATCACAAACGAATTAAATCCTTTATCCTTCAAACGGTTTCCCAAAGTAAGTCCCGCAGGACCTGCACCCAAAATTAAAATATTCATAAACTATCCCTCCATTTTAGTCCTTCCTGAATAATTCCCAAAAAACATACTTTATCAGTTTCCAGCCAACCGGCAATGCCTTATAATGTGTTTTTCCGGATATGCGGCAAGTCTCCCATGTCGGAAACTCAGTCCTTTTAATATGAAACTTGTAAGATCTGCAGACCATCTCAATATCAATGGATGTATCAAACTTAGATATACAAAGTTTTCGGAACGCAGAAACTGTCATCCCCCGAAAGCCATGAAGGGAATCCCAAATCGTATTACCTTCACGCCTGAATAGGATCCTTACTGCAAAACTGAGTCCGACCGTAAACCATTTTCGTGGTTTAAAAAATTTCTCATCTTCTTCGTTGTGGGCGTGTTTTATCACTCTGCTGCCTACAACAAATTCATATCCTGACTCAAAATACTCCCGAAACTTGTATGTATCCTCTACCGGAATAGTCCCTTTCGGATGGTAAAACACAAACGCATCACACTTACACCACTCCACCGCATCCAGACAGGCCTGATTAATTCCTTTCGCTGTCTGACGATATACAGGGATGTTATTAGCCTCCAGATACTCCACTGTCCCGTCCGTACTTCCGCCGTCTACACAGTAGATCTGTTCAAATTTTGTTCTGTCAATCAACGGAACATCATGTTTAACTCCGTCAATTTCATTCCATGTCAGCAGACACAAAGCCACCGTCATCTTTTACATTCACCTCCTTCTACACAATATATTTGTTCATATTTTGTTCTATCAATTAGTGATATATCGTATTTCTCACCGGCAATCTCATTCCAAGTAATACGCCAAAACACTATTCTCATAATGATTTTACTCCTTCGGTACACTATTATCTGGAACCCACATCGGTTTTTTTCTCCATTCAAAAACAAAACATATTAATAAAATGAATCCTACTATACTAAGAATAATCCCGCACATCAAACCAGGCGTCCTATACTCAAATTTTATTACATGGTTACCCGCTGTAAGTTCAAGACCCATAAATGCAGTATTAACCTGCAGGATATCCGCTTTTTCCCCATCAACGAAAGCTGTCCATCCTTCAGAATATGGCACAGAAACGCATAATATTTTATCCTTAGATAAAGAAATGGTTCCTGTTAGACCACGCCTATTGATTTCTATGTTTTCAAGCGCTTCTTTTCTCAAAGCATCTATTTGTTCTGGGAAATCATACATTGGTTGACACCAAATTTGAAGATCATCTAAAATATAATTTCCCTTTTGGGGAAAGGTTATGACACAACTGGTATAACCATCTTCTGTATATCCTAAGTTAAGCAATTGATTCTTCATTCCATTACTATATATATTTGCATCAGCATAAAATCTCCCTGACGCTGAGATTTCGCCTGAAGACACATATAACCATGAATTACGTGTGCTTGACCCATTTGTAAGATTGAAATTAACAACCCGTAAGTATGTTTCTGTCTCGGGTAAACCTCTGAAAGACAATGTTACAGTTCCGTTATCTTTAAGTACTTTCAGTTTTCCATTTTCCCACTCCACATCTTTAAGACCGGAAACAAATGTATCAATTTGATTAGCGGTTAACTTAGGATCACCTTTCTTTAAACTCGTTAATTTTGGCAAGTTTTCCAATACAACTGACTGAAGCTGTGATTCCTGCTTTTCTACAGCATTTAGCCCATTATACTCCGACTTAAGAATATAACTGTCGTAGGTATAACCGAGCGGTAGATTGTATTGATTTTCAAGAATCACATCCTGGCTTTTTCCAGACTTAACTCGCTCGATTTCTTTAAAGCCGTAAGGGGTAGCACCTCCACTTTTTTCACGCATTACATAATATTTTATACTGTCTAAAGATTGCAATGCTGTTCTTGCGTCAGTACCATGATATGTGCCAAAAACAGACACCTGGGCAAGTTCCAATTCCCTGATCCAATCATCATAACTTTTGTAATACCATTGGTTCCATCCATCTGTGCCATTTATCCCATAATAGAACGCTGCATTGGGATATCTTTGCGAAAACTGATATTGATCAACTCTGTAAAATGAGTTATCTTCTTTCATTACGTTACTCTTATGGAAAGAACCATATGGAGACTGTTCTAACGTCTGATAAAACTCACCTAGCGTATTGAATTCATTCACATATCCCACTCTGTTTTTATCATATACATCATGTGCAGTTAGAATAACAGAGAAACAGGTAATAAACAAATATAATGGCATAATCAACTTTTTGTTTTGACCATCGAGACACCTAAAAAGAGCCAGTATAATCATTACTATCGTCAAAAATTCAATCACATAATCCCTATGATATTTTTCTTCAATAATTATTCTACAGACGAAACAATATGCCAAAACAACAAACAACACATAAATAAACGTCTTCTTATCACTTTCAGCCAAAACTGGGAGTTGGAACATAAGGATTGCGTTAACACAAAAAGCATATGCTAAACACCAACGATTGGTTAAAGCATTAAATCCACTCATGACATAAGCAGCTATAGGAAACATTAACATCGCAGTGAGTACCAAAAACATGATTCGCTGTGTGCTGTATCCTTTTTTTTTGCTCACAAATAAAACAGCAATAGCGGGCAACACTAACACAGAATATCCTAAGCAAACCCACGCACCCGTCCCTCTTCCGTCAACAATAAAAAATGAAATGAACTTGGCGTAATACTCTTTTCCATATGAAAACAAGTTGCCATATTGGAGTATTTCGTTATTTCCAACACGACCGGACCTTAAGTTTTGGAGTAGTGGAGCTATAAACATTGCACCACTTAACAAAAATGCAAGGCCCACTGATAGGATGAGTCTACCCATCATACGCCCAAACTCACTAACCCTATTCTTTTTGTACCAAAATGGAAATCTTACCAATACATAAATACATGCAAGAATTGCCTGGATACAGGCCCAATAGACATTAGAGCTCAAGATTAGAAATACTATCCCAATAAGTAAAAAAGGCCGTTCCTTCTTCATGACCTTTTCAATACCTATAATAAGAATGGGAAGGTATATCATAGCTTGCATAAAAAAAGGATGCCTCGGCCCTGCAAAAAAAGCATACTGGCAAAAAATGTATGAGATAGCCCCGGTCAAAACAGGAACTGGTTTTTGTTTAAAGTAGAAGCCAAACACTGAAAATGACAAACCAGCCAGATAAAACCTTAGTACAACTAGAATATCATACAGTTTATCGATCTTATCCCAAGGCCAAAAAATTGCCAGCAACTGGACAGGTTCCAAACGCAAGTCCCGTTCAATCATACCCTTAGCAAAATCATAAACAGGAAATGTCCATCCTTCCCCGTTAAAAAGATTTTTAATCGCCAATCGCACATTTTTGCTAATATACGTGAGATCTGTACACCACAGTCCAACTCCGTCCGGAAACCATAAGAAGCTTTTATTATTCGCAGTAAACGATGAAAATACAATCGGCCAAAGCAACGCAAACAGTAAAGTATAAAGGCTCAAATAAATCAAACATTTGCCTTTTACCGAGGAATAATTCCATCCATTCTCCATCCAATTATATATCGACTGAAATCCATTATTACCCTTCATTATTGTAACAGATTTATCTGAATCTAACACATTCTCTTGGCTGGAATATGTCACATCTTTCGCTAGCATGGATAATTTCCCTAACCATTTATTCGCCAACACATACACGGATATACAGCCTAGAAGCACCCATACAACACGCCCTCCTCGATGCCCTAGATAAAATACAAGCCGTTCAAATACATTCAGTCCGCTTAGCACATATAACACTGGACGATACAAAAAATATGCTGGTAGGAAGTACTTTCCTATCCTGCTAAACCATTTTCCAATATTCCTTCTTGGAGCGACAGCCAATACTGCCAATGATAAAACAGCACTCACTACATATGCTGCCAGCCGATAGATCCACTTTATTCGCGCGTTCTCCCCTAGGGATTTATAAGCATTTCTACCAGTAAACATTGGGCGCAAAATATATAACTGCTTTCGAAATATTATCATGACTAAAAGCGTCAATATCAAAACGCCAGCCCCTATAAACCTGACTCGTCGGCTTCCAGTAAAATTTGAAACCTTCTCTATATCACACATCTGTCCCAATAAAAAAAATGGCAAAAAAACAAATGTTCTAGATGCGATCAGATAGTCACCAATACTTGTGTTGTATCCTGCTAAAAGGGCAAAAACCACTGATGCAATCAGTAGAAACCATTTGTTAAGATTTTTGAACAAATAGCCCAAAATCAAATAAATGCCAAACGTAAAAAATATCCATGGTGCGCCACTATCAGAAAGCAATGAAAAGCTAGGGCCTTCATTCATAACCAATCGGACCAGCCATATGACAACCTTCATGCTCAAATAAGTAAAGAACATATATGCCGCGCCGGAAATAACGCCCTTATCTTCATCAATAGTTTTCCTGCTCAAAGAACCCATCAGAAACACTAAAAGGGGCATATGAAAAGAATAGATGAACAAAAACAGACTCTGCGTAACGCCAGATCCTTTTGTACATAAATCGATATAATTACCTGCTACCGTCAACAGTAACAAAACCGCGCATAGATTATTAATATATGAAGCATTTTCCTCACATTTTACCCTACTCTGACTTAACACGTACCCTGTACCTCTCTTTCGATTAATTCAACTATTTTTTAGTAATTCTCGGTTCCATGCCCACGGAGCTATCCAGGATGAATATACGGCGCTTGACCCAATATATACCGCATCCAGCGAGTCTTCGGGCTCCTCATAGAAGCCTGCAATCCACTGATAATTCCTGTAATCAGATGCAGGGCTGACCAGTATTTTTGAAACACTAGAAAATAAAATCAGACCTATGAATATAAAACAGACAATACGGAATACGATATTCTTCTTTACAAAATCATAAATACGTTTTCTCGTCTTATATGTTGCAGGAAGCCATTCGCCGCATATCTTCTTTTTCATCCATTTGTACAGCTTTATCAGGCCTTCACCTGCCCCGGACAGCACCACGACACAGACCAGTCCTGTCACAAGCCACGCAGCACGCCCCCAGCGGTGCCCCAAATGTCCTTCCAATGTCTCAAATACATTCAATCCAGACAGCACATACAGCACAGGCCGATACCAGAAGTAAATCGAAAGGAATCTCTCTCCGATCCCCCGTATCAGCCTTCCCATATCCCTTCTCGGTGTCACGGCAAGCACTGCCCATGACAGGAACGCGCTAACTGCATATGCAGTCAAACGGTACGCCCACTTTATCCGCGCGCCCTTCCCCAGCGCTTTATATGCGTTCCGCCCGGTAAACATCGGCCGCAGGACATACAGCTGCTTCCGGAACACCACCATGGCCGCAAGCGCCAGTACCAGGATACAGGCGCCGATAATCCTTGAACGTCTGCCTCCTGTCAGATCGGATATCCTCTCCATATCGCATATCTGCCCCAGCAGGAAGAACGGCAGGAACACAAGGGTCCTTGACGCGATCAGGTAGTCTCCGACACTCGAGTTATAACCGCAGAGCAGGGCAAAGATAACCGATATAACCAACAGGAACCGTTTATTTACATTCCTGCACAGATATCCGAGCATCAGATAAATACCAAGCGAAAAAAACAGCCATGGGGCCCCGCTGTCAGAGAACAATGAGAATCCCGGCTTTCCCCCCATGACCAGTTTGACCAGCCAGATAATTATCTTCATACTCAGGTAAAGGAAAAACATACTCAGCGTGCATAAAACAGCCAAGTCCCGATCCTTAACCGTTTCCCTGCTCACAGAGCCCGCCAAAAAGATAAAAAGCGGCATATGGAACGAAAAAATAAATAAAAACAAACTCTGTGAAATACCGGAGCCTTCCGTGTATAAATCAATAAAATTCCCTAAAACAGTCATCGCAATAAGGACTGCAAATAAATTTTTGATATACGGACTTTTCTTTTCCACCTGCATACCGTCATACCTCAGCATCTTCTTTTTACCTCTATCTCAAACCATTAACTACTTCAGTTATTTCCCTGACAACTCTCTCACTCGCATGTCCGTCTTCCACGCAGCCTTTGTCCTTCAGGAATTCTTCTACTTTTTGTTTATATAGTTCCCCGTCAAATCCGAGTATCTGTCCCGCCAGTTCCTCCGGTGTATGAGAAACGGGGAATGGCGTACTCTCCAAAGGATAATAGAACCCTCTCTCCTGATCGTATTCTTCCTCATCCGCCGCAAACAGGAACCCCGGCCTATGGGTAAGGACAAAATCAAAAATGCAGCTTGAATAATCCGTCAGCATGACATCCGCGGCTGCTACCAGCTCCTGTATATCCGCATATGCCGTAGCGTTTTTTACAAAGTCTTCCTTCGGGATTACTTTCGAGGCATACTTCTGCACCCTTGGGTGGAGGCGGACCAGGATCACCCAGTCGCCGCCAAACCGTTCCTCCAGCGCTGCACGGACATTGGCATAATCGATATCATAACAGTCCAGTCGGTAATCCTCCCGGAATGTCGGTGCGTAAAACAAGATCTTCCGGCCTTCAAGTTCAAAGCATTCTTCTATTTTTTTCCGCGCAAGTTCGGGTCCGCCGCCATAAAGCACATCATTTCTGGGATGCCCCGCTTCCAAAACATTCTCTACATCCCAGAACGCCCGCTTATAGATTTCTGTCTCCCACCGGCTGTTTGAGATCCATAGATCGACCATGCGGGAGCTCATCCTGGCCAGCCTGTGCCAGCTGATGTCCTCATTCAGCGCCGGGACATCGTTCTCGATCCTTTTGATTCCAAGCGAACCGTGCCAGGTCTGTATAAAATACTGCCCCGCCCGCTTGCGCAGGCCCTTCTTCAGGTAGGATATCTTATGGTAGTTGCTCACCCACACCCCGGCTGTCGCATATTCCTGATACGCTTTCGCGGACTGGTATACCACCGGCCGGATCCCTTCCGGGAACCGGGCCTTCGCCTTTTCCTTTTTCGTTACCAGCCATACCAGATCGTACTGCCCCGGGTATTCTTCCAGGAGCTTCTCAGCGATATATTTGGGATTGCCGCCATAGCCCTTTCCCATGTAGTTGTCAAATACGATCTTATTGGGGATAACCGGCTTATTGGCATAGAACAGCCAGTATTTTACCGCGCAGTTGATCCTGAGCGGAAAACGGATATACACATAACAGGTCCCGTCATCATTATACTTTAACATCGCCCTCTTCTTCAGAAACCTCTTAATCGCATCCCACATATGCGGTTCTCCTCGCCATACCTTTTATCAGCTTCCGGTACATGCCTGTCAGCGTGCCCCCCCAACTCTCCATCCAAGCCCTTTCAGCATGGACGTATCCAGGTCCATATATAATGTCTTCGGATATCCGGCTGCCTTCTCATCCTGCAGTTCATACCTCACACGGATCCCCCCTTTCCCCGCCACCTTCTCCGCCATCTCCGCGATGGAACAGTATGTACTCTCGTCCGCCGCGTTATAGGCCTGCCCCGGCCTCCCCTTCAGCAGTACCGTCAGGATGGCGGATGCCGCATCTGACGTATAAAGGTAGCTCCTTTCCGTTTCTCCTTTCGTATGGAGGACGATGTCCCTCTTTTCCAGCACGCACCTGCCAAATTCCGCAAAGATCCGGCCATCATTGTAATTCACCCCTGGCCCGAAGGTCTGGGTGAGACGCAGGATCATCGCAGGCACTCCGTATTCACTGGCGTATGCGGCGCACATGCTCTCGCACAGCTGCTTGCTCAGGGGATAGCTGTTTCGGACGTCCAACGGCGAAAGAGCCCCGATCTCATCCTCCGTGACCTTATGTCCCTTTTTCGGATAGCCGTATACCTCCATGCTCGACAGATAGACAAGCCCCGACACTCCCTTCTCTCTCGCCAGTTCCAGGATGTTCGCAGTTCCCCTGACTGCAGTATGTATGGTTTCCACTGGCTGCCGCACGAACGCCCTGCTCGCAGTCTGGCTTGCCCCGTGTACAATGTAATCCGGCCGGCAGGGAAGCTCCGGCAGGTGTTCGATATCCCCCTCCACGAAACGGAGGGCGCCTTTTTCCTGCCCTGCCTGGTTAAAACGCTCACGCGCCCTGCACAGGTCGCGCACGAGCGCAAGGACCTTAAGGCCCAGCCCCCGCTCCCTGTCTGCGTACAACAGTGCGTTGGTCAGAGTAAAACCGATCAGGCCCGTCGCCCCGGTCACGAAAACGCACTTCCCTTTCAGTTTCTCCCAGGGAATATAGTCCGACCGACAGATCTGTTCCATATCTTTACTGTAATCTGTATTATTCGGCCACATATGTTCTCCCCCTCCTGTTATGAAGTGACTTTTGTCAAGAGGTAAATTTGTATTTTGCAAACTTTTTTTCCTCTGACAAATCTCACATTTTATTCTTCTGACAGCGCCGGAAAAGGGCTCTGTTTTTACGGTCCCCGGCAGTTGGCCACTCTGTTATTCGTGGATTGGTTACCTACAGGCTAATGGTCCGCCGATGGGCTCTGCGATCTAATTGCGGTTCTTCTCTAAAAGTTGGTGATTCTTCTCCATTTCCTGGTGTTTCACCAACTTTCATAGAAGATCTTCTCCATT
>CANQGA010000075.1 GCA_947600145.1 uncultured Lachnospiraceae bacterium
TACCCGCCGGCCCAGCATGCCTATCAATGCTCGATCTGCGGCAGGGCCTGCGATATGGCCTGTTATATTCATCTGGAAGAAAAGAGTGTGCTGAAAAGAAAGTACAGACAGCCTTTCCGCAGGCGGGAGGAATGGAAATTTTCTCTTCAGGATTTTGAGTGAAAATCGGTAAAGTGTGCGGCATATAAAAATGGAATGGATTCCATAATTAAAGATTATCATAAAAATAATGGAATGGATTCCATAATAGTTGATATTTTGGACAGAACGGGGTATAATGGTTATTAAATTACAGGAAAGGGCATTGCCGCTATGAACCGGATAGAACGTACGGATTACCTGGAATGGTTAATCAAATGGAAAGACAGTCAGATCATTAAAGTGGTGACAGGCGTCAGGCGCTGCGGAAAGTCTACACTGTTTGAGATCTTTCAGGATTATCTTCTGCAGAACGGCGTTGACAGATCGCAGATCATTTCGATCAATTTTGAAGATCTGGAATTTGAGGATCTGTTGGATTACAGATCTCTCTATCAGTATGTGAAGGAACGCCTGCTTCCGGACAGGAAAAATTATCTTTTTTTGGATGAAATCCAGCATGTCGCAGGATTTGAAAAGGTGGTCGACAGCCTGTTTCTGCGGGACAATTGTGACATTTATATTACAGGATCGAATGCGTGGCTCATGTCCGGGGAACTTGCGACACTGCTTACCGGCCGCTATGTAGAACTGGAAATGATGCCGTTGTCTTTTAAAGAATTCTGCAAGGGACTGGAAAGTGAGAGCAGCCACTTTTCCCTTGATGAGAAAATGAGTCTGTATATGGAGACGGGTTCCTTCCCTTATGTGTTGAAATATGGCTATGGGGAAAGAGAGGCCAAAGAGTACATGGAGGGAATCTATCATACGATACTTCTGAATGATGTCGTAAGACGGCTGCGGGTCTCGGATGTGAATATGCTGGAGGCAGTGACAAAATTTTTGATGCACAATATCGGTAACCGGACATCCCCGGCGACAATTGCAAATACCATGGTTTCAGGCGGGAAAAGGACCGATCAGAAAACAATTGACCGGTACATCCGCGGTCTGACAGACAGTCTTCTGTTTTACGAAGCCCGGCGGTATAATATTAAGGGAAAGCAGTTCCTGACCACAATGAACAAGTATTATGTCTGTGATATCGCTATGAGGAATATGCTCGTCCGCGGCAGGGACGCGGATACAGGCCATATACTGGAAAACCTTGTTTATCTTGAGTTGAAACGAAGGTACCGGGAAGTGTATGTGGGGCAGATCGGATCGGGCGGAGAAGTTGATTTTGTGGCGATGGAAGGCGGGGAGCCGGTCTATTTTCAGGTGGCGCAGTCCACGCTGGACGAAGGGGTCCTTATGCGAGAGCTTGCTCCGCTGCGGCAGATCAATGACAATTATCCGAAATATCTTCTTACGCTGGACCGGGTCTTTGACGATGTAAGCTATGAAGGCATAAGGAAGAAGAATGTCCTGCAATGGATGCTGGAAGATTTGAAACCGTAAATTCTCGTTTGCAGGACAATTCATAAAAAAGAGACAGTCCGAAAGATATGGATTGTCTCTTTTTTATGCTCTGTAACCGCTCGATTTCTCAGTCGAGCTTCAGGATCATTTCCAGTATCCGTTTCGCACATGCCGCGATTTCTTCCCGGGTGATCAAGCCGCGGTCCAGCGCCTCTCTGACACGTTCCGGGTAGCCGGTACCCATTTTAATATCGTTGCCGGCCTTTGCTTCCCGGTAATGTTCTCCGAAATTCCCCCAGTCGGTGGTTACCATGCCGGTATACCCCCATTCTCCGCGAAGAATATTCGTCAGCAGCTGTTTGTGCTCCGACGCGCGCACGCCGTTGAGCAGATTGTAGGAGGACATGATCATGTACGGTTGCGATTCCTTTACGGCGATCTCGAACGGTTTCAGATAAATCTCGCGCAGGGCGCGCTCTGAGACGCGGGAGTCGCTGTTCCGGCGGTTGGTCTCCTTGTTGTTGCAGGCAAAATGCTTGGCGCAGGCCCCGATATGCCGGGACTGGATGCCGCGTATCAGAGCGGCGGCCATCTTGCCGGCGATCAGAGGGTCTTCGGAATAATATTCGAAGTTCCGGCCGCAGAGCGGACTACGGTGAATATTCATGGCGGGTGTCAGCCAGATGCCGATGTTATTCTCCCTGACTTCTTCCGCGGCCGCCGCGCCAATCTGTTCTGCCAGCGCCGTGTCCCAGGTGCAGGCCAGCAGCGTCGCGCAGGGAAAAGCGGTGGTGCATACGCCGCGGTCGGCGACAATGCGCAGCCCCGCGGGCCCGTCGGCGGTCATCACATTGGGAACACCGTACTCCGGAAGGTTGCCCATGCCATAGGTATTGGCCACACCTGTGTTGGGCTGTCCGCCCAGCAGATGGATCAGCGCGTCGTCGTCAAGCTGCGAGATGAAATCGTCCAGGGACAGCTGTCCTTCCGCCACGCGCAGGAACTGGAACGGCTGAAGCTGCTTGCGCTGTTCTCTGGTAATCCTGCCGACGCCGCGCACGGCCGGCGAACAGGAGGGCAGATTGGCGGTATCCTGGCGCGGGAGCCCCGGTTCTTCGACGGGCTCGCTCATGGGCAGTTCCTCGTAACTTCCGTCGCTTTGCAGTCTGCGGGGAAGCTGGCAGGGGCCGGCCTGCGGGGTCAGCTGCTCCGTCACCAGTACGTCATCCTGGTGGTAGACGAAACTGATCTGTGCGGCGTCCCGCACATTTTCTCCGAGGAAGAAGGTGTAATCTCCGGGTTCGAGGACCCAGGCGCTGGCGCGCACCTTTCCGGTGTCGTCATAGGAGGCCATGGAGGAAACAGGAAATGAGAGGGTCAGGCGTTGTTCCTCCCCCGGACGCAGAAGGCCGGTTTTGCCGAATGCGGCCAGGACGCGGCCGGGTTTTCCCAGTTTTCCCTGTGGCGCGCTGTAATAGATCTGGAGCACGTCCCGGCCTGCCCGCGCTCCCGTATTGGTGATCCGGATGAGGAAGCAAAGATGGTCATCCCGGCAACAGGCCTCCAGGAGACTGACGGAGAAGTTGGTGTAGGACAGGCCGAAGCCGAACGGGTAGATCACTTTGGAGGACGCGCCCGGCAGCGTTCCGAAGTACCGGTAGCCGACGTAAATATCTTCCGCGTAGTTTACATAAACATCCGATTCGTGGAACGTGTCGCTGGAAGGATAATCTTCCAGTGTGGCGGCAAATGTATCCGTCAGCCGCCCGGAGGGATTTACATCGCCGCAGAGAACCTCCGCGATGGCCGCGCCGCCTTCCATGCCGCCCTGCCACGCCATCAGACCCGCGGTTATGCGTTCATTGTCCCGTATCCAGCTGACGTCGACCATACCGCCCACGTTCATCACAACGATCACGCGTGGAAAATTCCGGCATACCGCCCCGAGCAGCGTTTCCTCCGCGTGCGACAGGTAGAAGTCGCCTCTCTCGAAGACAGCCGCGCCCATTTTCAGGTATCGGTGACTGTTTTCCGGGATGTCCTGGCTGCCGCACACGCGGTCCCAGGATTCTCCGGAGAAACGGCAGAAGCTCACAACGGCCGTGTCCGCGGCGGCTCTGGCCTTCTCAAGCAGCCCCTCAGGCAGAGCCGGTTCCCGGGTCATGCCGGGGATAGCGCCCTCTGCGAACTGCCTGGCAATTTCTGTTTCGTAGAATTGAGGAAGCTCGTGAAACAGTTCCACCCGTCCCTGGCTTTCCATCTGCTTCATGCCGTCGTACAGATTCCGTATGTAAGCCACGGTCACGTCGCCGCTTCCGCCGCCGCCCTTGACGTAGTCGATGGTGCCCTTGCCGAACAGGGCTACCTTTGCGCCCCGGGCGAGGGGAAGACAGTCATTCTGGTTTTTAAGCAGTACCATGCCCTCCCCGGCCGCGCGCCGGGAGAGGCGGATGTGTTCTTCGCTGCCGGTGACCCTCCGGCCGTCTTCCCCGAGGGGGAGTACCGGCTGATACAAAAATCTCTGCCATTTTCCCATGTTGAAATGTACCTCCTCTTCTTTACAAATCTAAAAAGTTCAGCAGGTTTCCGCCGAAGATCCGCGCCTCGTCTTCTTCGCTCAGCCCCAGAGAGCGGAGCTGCGCGATATCCTGCACCGTCTGGTCCTCCCGGTTGTAGGGAAAATCCAGTCCGAATATGCTCCGTTCACAGCCGGTCAGCCAGAACAGGTCCTTAAGCTGCTGGTCGTCCAGGTACCAGTATTTGTTTTTCCCGCGGTCCGACACGCTGGTCAGCCCCGCGAACACATTCTTTTTGTTGTTGTTCATTACTGCCACGGCTTCCCGGAAAAAAGAGTATCCGCCCACATGCTCCATGCTGAACCGCAGCGCCGGGAAATGCCAGGCCACCTCGTCAAAAAGCAGCACATTGTAGTCCCGTATCCGATGCCAGTGGATACCCGTGTGGAAGGAGAGCGCCAGCCCCTCATCCTGCGCCGCCTCGTAGATTTCGAATGCCTCCGGCGAATCAATTTTTAGTTTCTGCACCGCCGGGTGAATCTTAATCCCGCGCAGTCCCAGACCGCGGATCGCGTGGACCTGCTCCTTCAGGTTCCCCTTTTCGATATTGACGATACCGAAACCGTACAGACGGTCCTGATTTTGAATCTGCGCCGCCAGCCAGCGGTTCTGATCGCTGTATTCGCTGTCGTCAAAGTGGCTGGAAAACGGGGCAAACGTCACCGCTTTCGAAATGCCGCAGAGATCCATGATCCGCAGCAGTTCGCCGATCGTTCCGTCCGGGCGTACCTGCTCCTGAAAAACGTGGGCATGGTTTGCGAGGATTTCATAGGATTTCATAATGTATGCCTCCTGAAAAATTGACGTGGTTTTTTGCTGTACTGCCTCTCTTATAGTCTACTACTAAATTGCGAAACGTGTCAATATTTTTTTCGCATTTCTGATTTTTCCGATAGAATTTCCCCTGCCCAAACAGAGCGGAGCAGCTGCGGAGAAGGAGCGGAATCATCGGGAGAAACCCGGAAATTATCGCGAAACATCCGCATATTTGGCGGAAAACCACGCATTGACGTGCTTTCCCGCAGGACAGACATCCGTGCCATCCTCCGCGCCCCCGGCTCGTGCAGAGCCGCGCAGGAGCAGTATTTCGGATTGAATGTCTTTGAATATATATTGACTGATTTGTCAGGGAACAATTTCCGATTTTGTATTTCAATCTGCATGATTGCCAAATTTTACCAGAATACATTCTTGCAAATATAAAAAAACATTAAAAAATGGATAAAAAAATTAAAAAAATAATATTGACACGTTTCACAACATGGAGTATAATCAAATCACAAGGGTACCTGAGGCAACTTATTAACCGGTTATCAGCTACAGCAAAGAGGAGGGTGGAGGAATTGACGAATACATACGTATCAGACGGCACGAAGGGGGGAATACGATGAGAGGAAAAGTCTCCGCGGAATCCGGAACGGCCGTAAAGACGGCGAAACGGAAAGAAAGGGAGAGAGCATGGCGGCTGATGAAAAGGAACTGGCTTCTGTATCTGTTCCTGCTTCCGGCGGCGCTCTATATTCTCATTTTCCACTATGGGCCGATGTATGGAATCCAGATCGCTTTCAGGGATTTCAAGCCGGCAAAGGGCATATGGGGCAGCCCGTGGGTCGGTCTGAAATGGATTCAGACCTTTATGGACACGCCGCGTTTTTGGAGCATCCTGAAGAATACGATCGTGATCAGCCTCTATTCCCTGATCAGCTTTCCGTTTCCGATTCTGCTGGCGTTGTTTATCAACAATGTCCAGAACATGCGGGCCAAGAAGTTTGTCCAGACCATTACCTATATGCCGCATTTCATTTCAACCGTGGTACTGGTCGGCATGATCTCCATGTTTCTGTCCCCCAGAAACGGGATTATCAATCTGCTGCTGGAGCTTTTAGGGGGTTCCAGAGATACGTATTTCATGGGAAGCGCCTTGGCATTTCCGCATATTTACGTCTGGTCAGGCATCTGGAAGGGAATGGGCTGGAGTTCCATTATTTATGTGGCCGCGCTGACAGGCGTGGATCAGGAACTGCATGACGCGGCGCAGGTGGATGGCGCGAACAAGCTTCAGCGAATCCTCCACATTGACATCCCGTCGATCCTTCCCACCGTCATTATCATGCTGATCCTGCGTCTCGGCAGTGTCATGGAGGTAGGCTACGAGAAGGTATACCTGATGCAGAACTCTCTGAACATCACAACGTCAGAAGTGATCTCGACCTATGTTTACAAGATGGGTCTGCAGAATCAGAGATTCAGCTATTCGGCGGCGATTGGCCTGTTCAATAACATCATCAATTTTATCATCCTTATCATTGCCAATAAGACGGCGGATAAGGTGAGCGGTTCCAGTCTGTGGTAAGGAGGCGGCTTATGGCAAAAACGGGAAGAACGATGAAGAAGTCCTGGGATAACCGCCTGTTCGACGCTCTCGCCAACACGTTTCTGATCGTGATGGTGGTGATTACGCTTTATCCGCTGTGGTTTATTCTGGTGGCCTCCGTCACGGATTACAAGCTGATCAATTCCGGAACGTTGCTGTTGTGGCCAAGGGGCTTCCATCTGATGGGCTATCGCAGGGTGTTTCAGGACTGGCGGATCTGGAGCGGCTACATAAACACCATTATTTATACGGTAGGCGGTACGCTGTTCGGCGCGGTCACGACGATTTTGGCCGGTTACGCGTTTTCCAGAAGAGATCTGCCGGGCAGCGGGATACTGATGAAGCTGTTTATTTTCACCATGTATTTCGGCGGCGGCCTGATCCCGACCTACCTGCTGATCAATTCGCTGGGCCTGGTGAATACCCGGCTCCTGATGATCCTGCAGAGCAGTGTTTCGGTCCACAATATTATTGTCGTAAGGTCGTTCATGCGGGGCAATATTCCGGACGAGCTTCTGGATGCCGCAACCATCGACGGCTGCGGAAACGGTACATTTTTCATATCGGTGGTCGTACCGCTGTCGAAAGCCATTTTCGCGGTTATGGTGCTGTATATCGCGGTCAGCCACTGGAACGCGTATTTCAACGCGTTGATTTACCTGACAGACAGGTACAAGTATCCGCTGCAGGTGTTTCTGAGGGAAATTCTGCTTCAGACGACGGCGGCGACCGATCTGGAGGAAGACGCGGAGGCGATGATGCAGCTGCAGCAGATGACGGCGACGATTCGCTACAGTGTGATCGTGGTTTCGACGCTCCCGATCCTCTGCGTATATCCGTTTATCCAGAAATATTTTGTGAAAGGCGTCATGATCGGTTCCGTGAAGGGCTGACGGGCATTTGAGAAAGCGTTTGTAACAGGAAGGTTATCTATAAATCAAAAAAGGAGGTATTTTATGAAGAAACAGGTTTTGGCGGCGACAATGGCAATGATACTGGCCGCATCCACACTGGCCGGCTGCGGAGGGAATGGAGCTTCCGGCACAGCGGCAACAACAGCGGCCGCAACGACGGCGGCCACAACGGCGGCAGCGACGACAGCGGCGGCGCAGGGAGGAGAAACGACTCCGGCGGCTGAAGGGGACAACATTATGGCCAACGGGCTTCCGGTGGATTATTTCGCCGGGACGACGTTAAACATTTATACGTACAACGAAAGCGCCGATCTGTCGACGGACCCCAGTGAGAAGCCGATCGTCCAGATGGCAGAGGAAGCGACAGGGATACATATCAACTGGACCGTGCTTTCGTCGCAGGCCTGGACGGAGCGTGTGAATCTGATGCTGGCCAGCGGTGACATGCCCGACGCGTTCCTGCAGAACATCAGCCAGAATACGATCGGCGCGAATCTCGAACGTTTCTACGATCTGAGCGACGGGTCGCTGGAGACCTACGCGCCGACCACATTGGCCACGATCCAGTCGGCGTATTCCAACGGGATCGAGGCAATCAGATGGCCGGACGGTTCCATTCGTTCCATACCCACAAGCTCTGTGTCCGGCAATGCCTATGGCTGGGTGAACTGGCTGATCATGATCAATAAGACCTGGCTGGATCGGGTCGGTATGGACATGCCGACAACGACCGATGAACTGTACGAGGTTCTGTGCGCGTTCCGGGATCAGGACGCCAACGGCAACGGCGACCCGAACGACGAGATTCCCTTCGGTTTCGCTGACAAAGATTCCAACATAAATATCGGACATACCGCGAACTATTTCGGCATTGCCAACTCCAGAGACGGCACGGAAGGCCGTTTCAAGATGGTCAAAAACGGCGTAGTGACTCCGACTGTCGATACGGATGAATGGCGCGCGTGGCTGGAGTGGACGAACAAACTGTACGCTGCCGGCCTGCTGGACCCGGAAGGATTCTCACAGACCAAAGACGAATATACCACGAAGTTAAACGGCGATCTGTACGGCGTGGCGTCGATGTTCTCGCCGGCTCATGAGGGCCTGAACCCCGACGAATGGGGACTTCTGTGGGTGAAGGGGCTCGACGGTGTAGAGCCTGTCCATGATGGAACAAGCGAATATGACTCGACCAGAAAATTTGGACTCACGATCTCCGCGGACTGCTCCAACGTACCGGCGCTGCTGCACTGGTGGGATTATATGTCCAGCTCCCGGGAAATGAAGCTGCTCAGCAGGTATGGAGAGAAGGGGCTGCTCTGGAATGAGAAGGACGGTCAGTATTACAGCAGCGAGGATTATATCGATTCTCAGGTGATGAAGGATCATCCGGAATGGACGAGAAGCAACCTGCAGCAGACAGTGGGCTTCAACGAGCGAAGCGTGCTTCTTTCTTTCGACGATCTGGTACCGGATGGGCCCGACGGAAGCATTCTTTACCGAGGGGAATTTAAGCCTGCCGATCCGTATCAGTCTGCTACCTGCCGCAACATTCTGATGAATTCGGTTGCGGAATGGGTGCAGGACGAGTACATACCCAGCGGCATCGATGACCCGGACGCGGTAGCGGACCGGACGCTGATCGAGACAGACCTCTTCCCGATGATCAATAACTTCGCGTCCACGAGCATTGTGAACGGAGTGACGGACGAGAGCTGGAACGCCTATAAGCAGGACCTGGAGACCTACGGCTACTACGACTGGATCGAATGGTACAATGTGAACAAGATGAATAAGTGAAGATAGGCGCGGTTTACGGCTGTTTTGCAGGCGAATACATGGTAAAACGATCACAGGAGGGGCGCAAAGGATGAACGAGCTGAAGGAATGGTTTGACAGAAAAGGCGTAATGGTGGCCGCCCACCGGGGGCTTTGCGGGGCGAATATTCCCTGCAATACGATTCCGGCGTTTGAGATCGCGGTTGCTAACGGAGCGACGATCGTGGAACTGGATCTGTTTAAGACTACGGACGGACAGATCATGGTTTTCCATACAGGCAAGGAGTCCCATCAGTTCAGGACACAGACAGACGTGACGAAGCTGACGGAGGCGGAGGTGCGGCAGCTCCGGTACCTGAACGCGGACCGCAACGAAACCCATTACGGCGTGGAGCTTTTTGACGACGTACTGGAGCATTTCAAGGGCCGCTGCCTGCTGAACCTGGACCGGTGCGACGGGTTCCTGGCGGACGCGGTGCGATGCGTGGAACGCCACGGGATGCGCGATCAGATTCTGCTGAAAACGGCTCCGAAGCCGCATTTGCTGGCCGAGGTGGAGGCTTGCGCCCCAAACTACATGTATATGCCCATTTACAAGGAAGAGGATACAGCCACGGAGCAGATCGGGCGGATGAATATTCACATGGTCGGCGCGGAGCTGGTGTTCGCGACGGAGGAATCGCCGGTAGCGCAGCAGGAATATGAGGACAGGATGCGGGAAAAGGGCCTGGTGCTGTGGGGTAATACGCTGATTTATAATGAAAAGGTGCCGCTTAGCGCAGGCCACAACGACGACGTTTCCGTTCTGGGCAGACCGGAGGACGGCTGGGGCTGGCTGGCGAAAAAAGGATTCGGCATTATCCAGACGGACTGGACGTCCCAGTGTGCTGCGTGGCTGAAGGAAAATGGTTACAGTTTTTGAAAAAAGGATGGAATATTACCGATATAGGAGGGTTGAAATGAGAATAAAATTTCTTGGTATCGGCGCGGCATACAACCCTTCCTGGGGCAGCAACAGTGCGTTTTTCATGGCGGAAAAGCAGTTATATCTGATAGACTGCGGGGAAAGCGTGTTCTGCTGCATGGTGGATCGCCCGGAGCTGTCTGAATGTGAGGCGGTCAATATATTGATCACGCATCTTCATTCCGACCACATCGGCAGTCTGGGCTCGTTTATCTCGTATTGCAGGCATGTGCTGGGCAAGCCGGTGCTTGTCGCGACGCCGGATCATGCGCTGGCGGTTGTATTGAAGCTGACGGGAATTGAGGAAGATGAGTATGAATTGCGGACAGAGTTTGCGGCGCCGTTTCCGGGAGGAATTCGGGTGAAGCCTCTGGAGGTGGAGCATGCGCAGCACATGAAGTGTTTCGGGTACTACCTTTCGGATGAAAATGAGACCATTTTCTACAGCGGCGATGCGAACGTGATGCCGGAGGAGGTGTTAAACCGCCTTAAAACGGGAGAAGTGGCCCATGTTTATCAGGAAACAACGTACATGGAGAAGCAGCACCCGTCCCATTGTTCACTGAAAAAACTGTGCGGGATCGTGCCGGAGGAACTGCGGGCGCGTGTCACCTGTATGCACTTCGGGGAAGATTTCCAGGCCGAGGCCCGGAAATGCGGGTTTGATGTGGCGCAGGTCGGTGAGGTGCGCCCGGTGAAGGCGGCGGGGGAAGTGGAAGAACTGCATCCGGTGAGAGAAGCGTGTGCGGTATAGGAACGGTCTGTCTGCGAACGTCCCGTGAAGCCGGGAGATGACGCGGCCGGCAAAAAAGAGCTGTTACTCTGAAAAGATATCAAATCATTCAGAGAAACAGCTCTTTTGCGTCATTCATTCCCCTTCCCCCTGGAACGCGTGCCGGTAGGCCTGGGCCGCGAACGAGAGCGCTTCCGGGGCGTCCATGGTCTCGCTGAGCACATTGTTGACGGCCATGCCCAGGATGCTCAGAAACTGGCGTTCATTGAAATGGGTGCTCAGGTTGGGAGGGATACGGTTGGTATGGGAGGCGGACAGACATTCCCGCGTGAGAGAAAGCCAGGGATAGGTGTCCAGCACCTCATAGTTTTCATAGGTTTTGTGGCATGGAGAGACGCTGCCCAGAAGCGTCATGGCGGTGGTCACGTTTTCACTGCATATCCAGCGGATGAAATCCATGGCTTCCTGCGGATGCCTGCTGTTGCGGCAGACGCCGATGCTGCCTCCGCCGAGGAGAGGATTGGAGCCCGGGACGATGGAATAGCCGATGTTGTTGGTGATCAGTGAGCCGGAGTCCAGGATTTCTGAGGCATAGTTGCTGAACAGCACGGTCATGGCCGTGTCGCCCCGGGCGAATTCCCGGGCTGTTTCCCTCCACCAGATGCTGTGCCGCGCGGGGGCGTACAGGCGGGTCTCGGCCAGCTCGTTCATGGCGGTCAGGCCGATGGGGCCGTCCAGCAGAATGTCGCCGTCCGGGGAGAACAGATTGCCGGTGTGGCTGAAATACCGGGACAGGTACTCGGTTGCCGCGACGCCGCTGTTGCCCAGGGTGAGCGTAGTGCCGTAGGTGACAGGCGATAATGGATTGAACTTTTTGGTAAAGAACCGGGCGACGCGGTTGAAGCTGGCATAATCCGTGGGAGGCGTCAGCTCACATTTATACTGTTCCTTATAGAGGCGCTGCAGGGCTACGGTTTCAAACAGGTCGCGCCGGTAAAAAAGCATCTGTACGCTGGGGGTAATCGGGAGGGCGTACAGGATATCCCCCACGTGGGAATATTTCGGGATCAGTCCCGGGATGAAGGTTTGCAGCGTCTGTTCCAGGTCCGCCGACAGCGGCTGCATGGGCGAAAAAATCTGTGAGCCGAACCAGGAAAGCCAGGTGTGGTCCAGGCGGATCACGTCAAAGGCGGAAATATTGCCCAGGTCCTTCAGAATTTCATGGAGTCCGTCATAGGAACTGATCACGATTTTTATCTGAATGCCGGTTGCTTCGGTGTAGAGTTTTGACAGGCTTTTGATGACGCGGGCGGTGGGGCTGTCCAGGGTGAGTACGGTAAGGGATTTGCACTCGCTCTGTCTGCGGGGCGCCGCGGTCCAGGAGCGGATGCCGGCGTTTGCCAGAATGGTGTCTGCCGGCGGCGTCTGCGGGGCCGCCAGTGCCTCCATCAGCCGCTCGGCGGCATTTTTCCCAAGAAGCCGGTAATTCAGTTCATAACAATGGATACCCCTGGAGGGCATTGTGAACAGGGGCGAAAGCGTATATACTTCGCATGGGTAATCCGGGTGAAAGGTCTGCTGGATGCCGGAAAATGTCTGGGCCAGTCCATAGTTGGTCATGAATACCGCTTCCAGTCCCGCGGTTTCCTCCAGAAGCTGGAGGAAGTGGTTGTTGCAGTGGAGAGAATTGGTCTGCACAATATGGATCTGGCAGTGTGAATTTTCCAGAACGGAGCGGAAGCTGTCCAGAAACAGGCGCTCACAGGAAAAGGTCAGACTTTCGGTGACGACGGCAATCTCGCGGAAATTCCGGTTCAGCGCCGCGGCGGCCAGTTCCCGGCCCGCTTTTTCATAATCAAAGCCGAAATAAGAGTAGGTTTCTTTCTGACGTCTCCCGACAAATACGAGCTGCTCCGGCGAGAATCCGATAGAAGCGTAAATATCCTGTTTCGCGTTGGGCTGACAGCTGAACGCGGCCAGTCCGGCTACGCCTTCGGAGCGGATGGCGGCCAGCTGTTTTTTTTCATCTTCCGGGCTGTCGCCAGATAAATACAGGCTTACGGAGTAGCCGCAGGTTTCCGCGTAATGTTTGAACGAAAGATAGAAATCGGTATAGTGCCGGTCATAGATATTGGGCAGCAGGACGGCCAATATGTTGGAAGCGCCTTTCCTGAGCAGTCTGGCCCGGCGGTTGATCGTATATCCGAGTTTCGCCGCGGCTTCTTCTACGAGCCGGATTTTATCGCTGCTCACGTTCCCTTTGCCGTTCAGTACGTTGGATACAGTTCCCTGTGCCACGCCAGCTTCCCTGGCGATATCTTTGATGGTTGCCATGTAATGATTCTCCTTTTCTGATATTGAAACGTTTTGAACGAGGAACGCTTCTGACTATCGGCGAGTGTCGGACTTCTTTGTGTTTATTATAACGTAAATAACGGCGGTTTGTAAATAATTTTCGAAAAATATTTGGCACGTTTCAATATTTGTGGTATAATCAGTGCGAACCATCATCCAGGGACGGTTATAAGGATGCTTTAAGAAACAGAGGAATGGAATGTAACAGGAAGAAAGGGGACTGACAGGTTATGGCATGGGAAAAAAGCAATGAAGAAAAGAAGGCGACGATGTTTATGCGTTTTCCGGGCGGCAGGTCCAAAGCGCTGACGTTAAGCTATGACGACGGCGTGGATCAGGACGAGAGACTGATCGCCATCATGAAGGCTCATGGACTTAAAGGAACGTTCAATTTGAACAGCGGCCTTTATGCGCCGGAGGGAACGGTATATGAAAAAGGAAACGTGCACCGGCGCATGACGAGGCAGCAGGTGGACGCATTGTACACGGACAGCGGGATGGAGGTCGCGGTTCACGGGCTGACACATTCCTTCCTGGAACAGCTGCCTCAGAACCGCTGCACCAGAGAAGTGCTTTGCGACCGGGAAAACCTGGAGAAGCAGTTTCACCGGCTGGTAAGAGGGATGGCGTATCCCTACGGAACGTTCAATGATGAGGTGGTGGAGTGTCTGAAAGCCTGCGGCATTGTATACGCCCGGACGACCATCACCACCGGTAAATTCGATATTCCGGAGGACTGGCTGCGCCTGAAGGCGACCTGCCGCCACGGCGATCCGAAGCTGATGGAACTGGCCCGGAAATTCGTGGAGAAAAACACGTCCGGAGCGCCCTGGCTTTTCTATCTTTGGGGCCACAGCTATGAGTTTGAGCAGGATGATAACTGGAACGTGATCGAGGAATTTGCAGAGTACACAGGCGGCCGGGAAGATATCTGGTACGCGACCAACCTGGAGATCTACGAGTATATTCAGGCGTTTAAGCAGCTTGTGTTCAGCGTGGACGGCAGTATGGTGTACAATCCGACGGCGAGGACGCTGTATTTCCAGACACCGTATGGCAGCCGCCAGGTAAAACCGGGCGAAAGCGCTGATTATACAAAGTGACGGCGGGCGCAGACCGTCACTGATGAGTGTCTCTCTTTTCTGGAACAAATTTCTTCATAATAATCCCTGCACTGGAATGGCACAAGACGGTGAGAGCCGCGTTTAAGCAATGGGAGCAAGGCGCAAGCAGCCTTGCTCTCAAATGCGGCGAAAAAAACGTCAAAGTTTTCAGAAAAAATCCGAAAATCTTCGCCTGTTTCGTTTTTCCCGGAAGTTGTAGAATCATTTTATCATAAACGTTTCCTGTTCTTATTGTTTACAGACAAAGGAGGATACAGAATGGAATGGATTAATCTTGGCGCGGTAGTAACAGAGAAAGACGGAATCCTGACTGCGGATGCGGGGAATGTGCTGACAGGAAGCGGTTCCCCATCTGTGTGATCGCTGCGGCGCCTGCAGACAGGCATGTCCCGGCCATGCGATCGGCGTGGACGGCACGGTGGACAA
>CANQGA010000076.1 GCA_947600145.1 uncultured Lachnospiraceae bacterium
TATACTTTTTCCTGTATCCGCACCCCCGCCCGGTGCAGCTCCTGGCGCGCTTCCGCCGCCGAGCCGCCGAACACCATGCCGTCCATCCCGACATACCTGGCCGTCTCCACATTGGCGGGCAGGTCGTCGATAAAGAAGCATTCCCCCGGATCGAGCCCGAACCGGCTGCACAGCAGAAGATAGATCTCCTCCCGCGGCTTCATGATGCCCTCCTCCGCAGAGACCACCAGGCCGTCGAAGAACCGGCTTGCCGGAATCTTCGGCCAGTACCGGGGATGGCGGACACTGGCATTCGACAGCAGATAGATGCCGTATCCGGCCTGCTTCAGCTCTTCCGTCAGTTCATATATGCCCTCCACCGGCATTATCGGTTCGTCCCACTCAAAAACCAGCCGGCGCACATCCTCATGGAGATGGCCCGGCAGCCGGCGGCAGACGCGCCGGACCGCCTCCTCCTCATCGATCAGTCCATGATCCATCTGTACCCACTCCACGGAGCGGAACACCTGGCGCAGCAGCTGATGCGCTTCCTCTTCCGTGACGCCGAGCCGCCCCACATAGACCTCGGGCCTGAAATGGATCAGTACATTTCCCATATCAAATATAATATTCCGTATCATGCTCCGATCCTCCCGGCTGCCGGATCCCGCTATTCGATCGGCATATCAAGCCTTCCCATCTTCTCATACAGGATATCCTCTTCCGTCTGTACATCCGCCGCCTCCATCTGCGTGCGGATCTTAAGCATCTTCTGATCCGTGGCGGAGATCTGGTCCGCGCACTCCTTCAGCTGCCTGACGATCTCCTGCTGGTTGGGCACCTCCTGTTTGTACTTGAGCTGATGCTCCAGACTTGCCCAGAAATCCATGGCGATCGTGCGGATCTGCACCTCCACCTTCATCTCTTTCTTCTGGTTATAGAAAAACACCGGCACGCTCACGATCAGATGCAGGCTCCTGTAGCCGTTGGGTTTCGGAGCCGCGATATAATCCTTGCGGGCGATCAGCGTGATATCGTCCTGCTGAAGCAGCGCGTCCGCGATGGTATAGATGTCGTCGATATATGAGCAGATCACCCGGACCCCCGCCACGTCGTTCAGATTCTTCTCGATGCTTTCCGGTGAGAATTCCAAATGTTTCCGCTCTATCTTCTCCGCGATGCTGGACGTCCGCTTCAGCCTCGTCGTAATGGAACTGATGGGATTTCGCTGATACCGGATATTGAACTCCGTGTTGAGGACCTCGAATTTCGTGCGGATCTCCTTCATCGCGCAGGTATACATCATCATCAGCTCTTTGTATTCCACCAGCGTTCCCATCATCCGCTTTGTCTGATCCATCACATAAGCGGACGCCGCGCCGGCAATCGTTGCCAGACCGGAAGACAGATCGGCGCGGGACGCCTGCTGCAGCAGCTCATCCAGGGACTTCATATTGTCCTGGTCAATTCCTCCCGGGTATCGTTCCATATATTCTCCTTCTTCGTAAATCACAGGCCCGCGAGGCGGCCGGCCGCCTCGCTTCCGTCTCCTACTGCAGGAAGCCGCGGATGATCATCTCCTCCGCTTCCTTCTCCGAAAGCCCCATGGTCATCAGCTTCATCAGCTGCTCGCCCGCGATCTTGCCGATGGCTGCCTCGTGGATCAGCGCCGCGTCCACATTCGTCGCCTTCAGCTGCGGCGTCGCCGCGATCACGCCCTGGTCCATGATAATGGAATCGCACTCCGCATGACCATTACATGCCGCGTTGCCGTCGATCCGGATAACCACCTCCTGGCGGCTCTGGCCTTTTGCCACGCCGCGGCTGATCAGATCGCAGGACGACCCGTCCCCGTTCATCTCCACGGAAAGCTCCGCCTTCGCCTTCTGGTCTCCCTCGGTCAGGATCTTATCGTGGATGATGATGGCAGCGCCGGCTGCCAGCTTCGCGTCCGTCACCCGCAGCGTGTCGTCGATCCCGCCGATCTGGGAGGTTTCCAGCTCCATGACCGAATCCTCGGAAAGCTCGATCACCGTCGTCGGATTCATCAGGCGCTTTCCTCTTCCGGTGCCCTCCCCGTAATGCTTCTCCACGTATTTCACGCGGCTGCCTTTCCCTACATGGAAGCTGTGGACGCCGTCATGGCGGGAATCCTCTCCGCCGCAGTTGGAGATTCCGCAGCCTGCGATGATCGTTACATCGCAGTCCTCTCCGATAAAAAAGTCATTATAGACCAGCTCCTTAAGGCCGCTCTGACTGATGATCACAGGGATATGCACGCTCTGGTTCTTCGTGCCGGGCTTTATGATGATGTCGATGCCCTGTTTGTCTTTCTTCGTAACGATATCAATGGAGGCCGTCGTATTCCTGGCGGCGCTCTGTCCGTTGCTGCGGATGTTGTAGGCGCCCACCGGAAGCGCGTCCAGCGCGGCCACTTCCTTCAGCAGACTCTTCTGGATCTCATCCATCTCTCTCACCTCTTTTCCGCGCAGGGCGCCTGCTGCGTATTCAGCAGAACCGAACACGCCGCCGGCCGGATATCCGAGGAGAGGTGCTCCATCACCCGCGCCCCCTCGTCGTACTCCAGCACCTCGCCGTCCTTCAGATAAATGATCTTGTCCGCGATATTCAGGATCCGCTCCTGATGGCTGATGATCATGATCGTACCGGAAGTCTCCTGATACAGCTTTTCAAACACCGCGATCAGGCTCTGGAAGCTCCAGAGATCGATCCCCGCTTCCGGCTCGTCAAAAAGGGTCATCTTCGTTCCCCGTGCCGCCGCCATCGCGATCTCGATCCGCTTCATCTCGCCGCCGGACAGCGTGTCGTCCAGTTCACGGTCGATGTAATCCCTGGCGCACAGGCCCACCTCGCTCAATACCTCGCAGGCGTGGGCGAACCGCTCGCCGCCTTTCTTGTCTCTGCCGCCGGCGAGCTCCAGAAGATCCCGGACTCGCAGCCCCTTAAAGCGGACCGGCTGCTGGAACGCGAAGCTGATTCCCCGGTTGGCCCGCTCAGTCACGGTAAGGCCCGTGATATCCTCCCCATCCAGCCAGATCCTGCCGGATGTGGGCGCAAGAAGCCCCATAATGATCTTGAGAAGCGTTGACTTTCCGCTCCCGTTGGGGCCGGTGACCGCCACGAAACGGTCATCGACTGTAAGGTCGATCTGTTTCAGGATCTCCCTGCCGTCGGCCTCAAATGATATGTTCTCCAGTTTCAGCATGATGTCACCTGATTTCCTCTCTTATGATCCTGCGTTTTTCGGAACGTATCTTGTATTGTACACCTTACCGCGCCGGCAGGCAACTGTATTTTCCGCAAACTTCCCGCATCAGGCTTCCCGCGCGCTCAGGCATCCGGACCTGTCAAGGCGTTCCCGCGCATTTCGCGCAGGTAATTTTTCTCAAACCTCAGGCCGTATAAATCCCCCGGAAAAAGTCCATCATTCTGATAGAACGCATGCGGAAAACGGCCCCGGCGGCCTCTTTCGCCCGCGGCGCGGAATTCAGATGATGTGGAGGTCATGGAAATGTCTGTATACAAGGTGGAGATCTGCGGAGTCAATACGGCCAGGCTGCCTCTTTTGAGCAGCGAGGAGAAGGAAGAGCTGTTCCGGCGCATCAAGGAAGGCGACATGGAAGCCCGCGAACAGTATATCAAAGGCAACCTGCGGCTGGTCTTAAGCGTCATCCAGCGTTTCTCCGGCAACTCTGAGAATGTGGACGATCTGTTTCAGATCGGATGTATTGGGCTCATCAAGGCCATCGACAATTTTGATATCTCCCAGAATGTGAAATTTTCCACCTACGCGGTGCCCATGATCATGGGCGAAGTGCGCCGCTATCTGCGGGACAACTCCAACTCCATCCGCGTCAGCCGCTCCCTTCGGGACACGGCCTACAAGGCCATCTACGCCCGCGAGGGCCTGACCCGCAAGAATTCCAAAGAACCGACGCTTACCGAGATCGCGGAGGAGATCGGCGTCAGCAAAGAAGAGATCACCTGCGCGCTGGACGCCATCCAGACTCCGGTCAGCCTCTACGAACCGGTCTATACCGACGGGGGCGACCCGCTCTACGTCATGGACCAGATCAGCGATAAAAAGAACGTGGAGGAGAACTGGATCGAGGACCTCTCCTTAAGCGAGGCGATGAAGCATCTCCCGGAGCGGGAGCGCCATATCATCGATATGCGCTTCTTCGAAGGCAAGACCCAGACCGAGGTGGCCGAAGAGATCCACATCAGCCAGGCCCAGGTCAGCCGCCTGGAGAAGAACGCGCTGAAAACGATGCGCGGTTATTTGAGCTGACTGTCCGGCTCCGCCGCCATCAGGCGCCGGAAGGTCTCGTGCAGGGCGGCGATATCGATGGGCTTGGAGATGTGGATGTTCATTCCGCTGTCGAGCGCCCGCTGCACATCTTCCGAAAACGCGTTGGCCGTCATCGCCGCGATCGGCACCTTCCGGGCGTCCGGATGGGCGCTCGCACGGATCGCCCTGGCCGCGTCATAGCCGTTCATCCGCGGCATCTGGATATCCATCAGGATCATATCGTAATAACCCGGTTCCGACTTCTCGAACATCTCCACCGCTTCATCCCCGTCCTGCGCCAGATCGTAGCTGACGCCTTCCAGCCTCAGGATCTCGCCCAGGATCTCCGCGTTGATCTCATTGTCCTCCGCCGCCAGGATCCGTTTTCCGACAAGGCTCTTCTCCGCCGCCTCCACGCGGATCTCCTGTTCCGGCTCCTCTGTCTGCTCGGGAAGGACGAATTCCATATCCACCGTGAAGGTGCTTCCTTCCCCTTTCCTGCTCTTCACAAAGATCGTTCCGCCCATCAGCTCCACCAGGTTCCTGGTGATCGCCATGCCGAGACCCGTGCCCTGCACCTTGTTCGTCAGCGAATGGATCTCCCGCGTAAACGGTTCAAAGATCGTCTTCTGAAATTCTTCGCTCATGCCGATCCCGTTGTCCGTGACGACAAAGCGCAGATGCTCATAGCCCGCGGAGCGCTGCCCGCAGTCTACGACATCCATCCCGATCGTTCCGCCTTCCGGCGTATATTTGACCGCGTTGGTCAGCAGATTGATCAGCACCTGCGTAAGCCGCAGCCGGTCCGCCTGGATCTGGTCCGCCACCCTGCCGCGCGTGCGGATCTCCAGGGTCTGTCCCTTCTCCTGCGCCTGCGGCAGCATGATCGCCGAGATTTCATCCAGAAGCTCCCTGACAGACAGCCTGGCCACGTTCAGCGCCACTTTGCCGCTCTCGATCCGGCTCATATCCAGGACGTCGTTGATCAGCCCCAGCAGATGGCGGCCCGACGAAGAAATCCTCTGCGCATACTGGCGCACCTTATCAGGATTCTCCGCCTCATTCTCCAGAAGCGCCGAAAAACCGATGATCGCGTTCATCGGGGTGCGGATATCGTGGGACATGTTCGCGAGGAACATGTTCTTCGCCTCGTTCGCCTGCCGCGCCTGGATCAGCGCGTCCTTCAGGATGGCGTTCTGTTTCTCCTCGCTGCGGATGATATTCTCGATGCTGCGGACGCCCATGACCACCGAGACGGGCACTCCGTTCTCGCGCTCGTTGACGGTGTAGGTGACCACGCACCATTCCTGCCCGCCCTCCGGCATATTGCGGATATAGCGGTATTCCACGACATTTTCATCCATCAGGGCCTTCTGGATCTGCTCCGGCTGAAGCCGCTCCCGGATATCTCCCTGCAGCCTGCTGTCCGTCTCCGAGAACACGACCCGTTTCTTCAGGAGCTCCCTGTAATTGCCGCGCGCGGCGGCGTTGTGGTTGTCCGGATAGATCATGCGGTAATAGTTTTCGACCAGATCGAGCATATAGACTTCCCGGTAAGACGAAGCGGTGCTCTGCAACGCCGTGCGCAGAAGCTCCTGGTCGCGCAGTTCGCTGATCATTTCGTTCTCCCGCTTCGTATGATTGAGCATCTTATCCGTCACGTCGCTGATGAACACGTAGAACACGCCCCCGTACTCATCGCTCCTGACAAAATGGCCGAAATCCTCCACCCAGCGCACCTCGCCGTCCCGGCAGATGATCCGGTACTCCACATAATCAAGGTTCCGCTGGCTCTTCACGATCTGCTCCTCGATGCTCCGCTCCACCTTGCTGAGGTCGTCCGGATGCACCATCCCGCAGAACGAGTTGCCGGTCAGTTCGCGGAACTGCTCCATCGTCTCGCATTTGTAAAGGTACAGGACCTCGTTGTTGGCGTAGATGACCTCCTCATCCCCGTCCGCGTGGTAAATGAAAAAACCACCGGGAATCCCCGACATTACATCCTCGATCGCAAGCCTGTTAATTCGCTCCATCAAATTCACCCCGTCTCATCACATCTGCGGATTGCCGCTCCTCTTTATAAGCACCGCGTTCTCGCAGTGCTCCGTATGCGGGAACATATCATAGGGCCAGCACTCCTGGGCGCGGTACCCGAACCCTTTAAACACCTTCAGATCTCTGGCCAGCGTCTCCGGATTGCAGGAAATGTAGACCACCCGCGACGGCTTAAGCGCAGCTGCCGCGCGGATGAACGCCTCCGTGCTTCCGCTTCTGGGCGGATCCATGAAGATCACGTCCGCCCTCTCACCGCCGGCCGCCATACCGGCCATAAAAGCCGTGGCGTCGTTCCGGTAGAACTGAATATTCTCCGCATGATTGCGCTTCGCGTTGACTGCGGCGTCCCGAACCGCGTCCGGATTCAGCTCCACGCCGATCACCCGGCCCGCCCGGGCGGCGGCGATAATCCCGATGGTGCCGGTGCCGCAGTAAGCGTCGATCACCGTCTCCTGACCGGTCAGGCCGGCCAGCTCCATCGCCTTCCCGTACAGCTTTTCCGTCTGCGCGGGATTTACCTGATAGAAGGACCTGCCGGAGATGCGGAACCGGCATCCGCACAGTTCATCCTCGATATATCCTTTGCCGTAAAGCACCCTCTCTTTATCCCCCAGCACCATGCTGGTGGCGCGGTCGTTCTGGTTCTGTATGATCGTTGTGATCTCCGGATGCCGCTCCCGCAGCGCCCCGACAAAATGATTGCGGGACGGAAACACCGGCGACGCCGTCACCAGCACCACCATGATCTCCCCGGTCGCGAAGCCCCGCTTCACCAGCACATGGCGCAGCAGACCGAATCCGCTGTCCTCGTCATACGCTTTTATCTTAAAGGATCCCGCCAGCTCACGCACGGTCTGGATGATCTCATCCGCCTTCTCGTCCTCGATCATGCAGGACTTCACCGGAACGATCCGGTGGCTCCCCTCCTGATAGACTCCGGAAACGATCCCGCCCTTCTGGAACCCGAACACGGCATGCACCTTGTTCCGGTAATGGAACGGATCCTCCATCCCGGTGATCGGCTGCACCCTGCAAAGGCCGTCCAAAAGCCGCTCCACATTGTGCTGTTTGCGCTTCAGCTGTTCCCTGTAAGGCATATCCAGCAGCTGGCAGCCGCCGCATCTGCCGAAGACGGGGCAGACCGGCTTCTGTCCGGCATTCTTCTGCTTTTCCGCCTTTTCCTGCTCCGGCTTCTTATCTGTCTTTCTTTTATTCTTGCTGTCCATGATGATCCCCGCGATAAATCTTATCTATCACCGTTGCATTTTCCGTTCTTTTTTGTATAATAATCTCGTGCTCTGCCGCTGCAGACAACAAATCCACTTCAGACAAGGAGAAACAAATGGAGGAATTCTACATAGATCCGACGCTCTACACCGGCCGTCCCGCGGACGTATCCGGCCGTCTCCCGCGCGAGATCCGCACCTACGATCTTCTGGACCGGCTGGGCATCCCCTACGCGCGGCTGGATCACACGGCAACCTATACCATCGACGCCTGCCGCGATATCGACAAGCGGCTGGGCATCGAGATCTGCAAGAATCTCTTTCTCTGCAACGCCCAGAAGACCAGCTTCTATCTTCTGATGATGCCGGGCGGAAAGAAATTCCGTACCGCAGTTCTTTCTAAGGAGATCGGCAGCGCCCGCCTGTCCTTTGCCTCCGCCGAATATATGGAGGAATTTCTGGACATCACGCCCGGCTCCGTAAGCGTCCTCGGCCTGATGAACGACCATGACCGCCGGGTGCGGCTGCTGATCGACGAGGACGTCATAAACGGCCACGAATACATCGGCTGCCATCCCTGCGTCAACACCTCAAGCCTGCGGATCAGGACTGCGGATATTCTGGAGAAATTCCTGCCGTATGTAGAGCACCCGTATACGGTGGTCAAACTTCCCTTGTCGCTTCCTTAAGCCACTCCCGCTCATCCTCATCCAGATACGGCGAGATCTTCTCAAAGACCTGCCTGTGGTATTCGTTTAGATACTCAATATCCCGCTTCTCCATCAGCGACACGTCCAGCGCGTCCAGATCGATCGGTACGAAGGTCAGATACTCAAACTCCATGAACTGGCCGTACTCGTTCTTCTCCGCTTTTCTGCATACAAGAAGATTCTCCGTGCGGACGCCGTGGCTTCCCTCGATATAGACGCCGGGCTCGTCGGAGCAGACCATGCCTTCCTCGAACGCGGCCCATTCCGTCCGCTCCGGAACCGCCTTCCAGCGGAAGCCCACCGGACCTTCATGGACATTCAGCAGATACCCGACGCCGTGTCCGGTGCCGTGGTTGAAATTCAGTCCCCGGCTCCAGAACGGTTCGCGGGCCACATAATCCAGCGTCATGCCGCTGCTGCCGTAGAGGAATTTTACATGGCCCAGGCGCAGCATGCTCATGGCGACCAGTGTAAAATGTTCCCGCTCCTCGCCGGTAAGCGGCCCCACGGCGATGGTCCTTGTGATATCCGTGGTCCCCTCGTAATACTGACCGCCTGAATCCACCAGATAGAGACCGCGGGGTTCGATGACCGCGTTGGACTCCGGCGTGGCCGAATAGTGGCACATGGCCGCGTTGGGTCCGTAGGCGGAGATCGTGTCGAAGCTCAGCCCCAGATTGCCGTCCTGCTGCCTGCGCAGCTCTTCCAGATAATCGGAGACGCTGATCTCAGTCATCGGGATCTTCCCGATGTTCTTCTTCATCCAATAGATGAATTTCGTCATCGCCACGCCGTCCTTAATGTGTGCGCGGCGCATGTTCTCAACCTCGGTCGGATTCTTCACGGCCTTGGCCAGGGTCGTCGGATTGGTCCTGTCAATGATCTTATTGCTTTCGTCCAGATCGCTGACCAGAGCGTAATTGGTCTTTGCCAGCTGCATCAGGACGCTCTCGTCCCGGAAGGACTTCACGAACTCATAGATATCGTTATACGGCTTTACGGTCACGCCGATCCCCCGCAGATAATCCCGCACCTCTTCATTTAACGTCTTCCCGTTAATGAACAGATACAGCTCCTCTGCGGTCACGACCGCATAGGACAGCACCACCGGGTTGCAGGGCACGTCATTGCCGCGGATATTCAGGAGCCAGACGATATCGTCCATGCTGGTCAGGATATGGACCGTGGCCTTCAGTTCCTTCATCTTCGCCCGCAGATCGCCGATCTTATCGGCGGCGGACCTGCCGGTATATCTCTCATCCAGGATCCACACCGGCTCGGCGGACAGCGCGGGGCGGTCCGTCCAGATCTCCCCCGCCAGATCCTGCTCATAGGAAAATGTGATCTTCTTTTCTTCCAGCTTCTCGGCGAGCTTCTTCCCCTCCTGGCTGCTGACCACACGGCCGTCAAAGCCGAGAACGCCGCCCGCGGGCATCACATCCGCCAGATAATCCCCGATCTCCGGCACGCCTTCCTCGCCCATTTTCATCAGTTCAAAGCCGCTGCCCTCAAGCTCCTTCGCCGCCTGGACAAAATACCTTCCGTCGGTCCACAGGCACGCCGCGTCCGCCGTCACCACGGCGGTTCCCGCGGATCCGGTAAATCCGGTCAGAAAACGGCGGCATTTGAAATAACCGTCCACATACTCGGACAGATGGAAATCCGACGTGGGCACCATATAGGCGTCCACGCCCCGCTGCGCCATCAATTCACGAAGCTTCCGAAGATTCTCATTCATAGTCTGTATTCTCCTCTTATCTGTCAATTTATTCCTGGTCGTACGCGTCCCCGATCAGTCCCAGCGCCACACACGCCTTATACACGCCGTCGTCGGCGATATCGGCGGTCACATAGTCTGCCACCGCTTTTAACTCATCCGGCGCGTTTCCCATGGCGACTCCGCACCCCACCTCCTTAAGGATCGCGTAATCGTTCATGCTGTCCCCGAAGGCGTAACACCCGCGGATGTCCACGCCCAGATAATCGCAGAGCCGTTTCAGTCCGGCCGCCTTGGATTTCTCCTTCTCCATCAGGTCGGCGCCCAGACGCGAAGCGATCAGTGGACAGTCCAGCTCCGGGAACGCCCCGGCGATCTTTGCCGCCCCTTCCTCGCGTCCCACATAGAGCATCGTGCGCACCGGATAGTCCAGCGCCTCCCAGGGATCGATGAAATTCCGCCGGCTTTCGCCCCACCGCAGGAGATCGATCTCCGTCACATTCTCCGGATGGGTGAAATAGTCTTCCGTCCCGGTCAGCCAGCCGACAGCCAGCCCTTCCCTCTCTCCGAACTCCAGAACCCTCCGGATCAGTTCCTTCGGCATAAAGGTCTCATAAATCAGCTCATCCCCCACCGTGATCTTCGTTCCGTCGTTATGGATAATAGCGTCCGGGCAGATGATGTCGCGGTATACGCTGCTGTTCGGCGCGTCCATATCGCGGGCCGTTCCCAGCACGATATAATAGTTCTCCCGCAGCCTGTCGATCGCCTTAAGGGCGCTGTCCGGTATGGTCATCGTGGCATGATCAAGAAGCGTCATGTCCAGGTCAAAGCTGATAATCGATTTCATAAAAAACTCCTTTCTGCCCGCCATTTTACCACAGTTTCGCGGATTACACAACTATTTCCGCCAGGCATCCGCTCTGATATCTTTCGGTGTCATAATGGCCGGATTGTCTATACCGGATTTGATATGCCTGCCATGGTATACTCTCCGCGATTAATGCTGCAGATATAAGTACATTGGTATCGATCAGCACCCTCATTCGCCATCAGCCTCATCTCGTAGTTTTCTGACAAGAGCCATTACGTCCTCATCCGAAGTAAATCCTGTTCGTTCTGCTTCTCCTGCCATTTCGCTTTGCAGCAACTGCATGGCATAAATTGCAGAATTTACAATACGGACAGATTTTCCCTCAACGATAAAAGAAATGCGGTCACCGCTTGCTACGCCAAGCACTTCCCGAACATCTTTTGGGATTGTGACCTGCCCTTTTGCCATAACTTTTGCGTTATCAACAAATGCATTTGCTATCATCTTCGCACCTCCGTATTTAGATTAATGGAAAAGTAGGGATTTCCATACTCTTATTATACGCAATGAAACCTGAAAATCAACTGTAATTAACCGGATGTGTATAGCAATTTTGTATGGCTATGACTTCGCTCCCACCAAAAAAGAGCCGGATACTGTTCTGGCTCTTTTTTTACTTTAAAAAGGAGTTTTGACACATTACAAGACCTCCTTTCTATTTTTATACAAAAACTCTTGCAAAAGCGGCGCGGATATGTTACTGTATAACTAACATAAATTTGTATACAAATTTAAAGTTTGTATGCAAACTCCGGCAGGACTTGGACAAGCCGCCGAGAATAAGAAAAGGAGAGGGTAATTATGGGCAGCACGAATTTTTCCCTGAAGGGCAAGGTAGCCCTGATCACGGGCGCTTCCTACGGAATCGGATTCGCGATCGCGAAGGCTATGGCAGGCGCGGGAGCCACCATCGTATTCAATGACATTAAGCAGGAGCTGGTGGACAAGGGTCTGGCGGCTTACAAGGAGGCCGGTATCGAGGCTCACGGCTATGTCTGCGACGTGACCAATGAGGACGCCGTGAACGCCTTTGTGGCTGAGGTCGAGGCGGAAGTAGGCGTCATCGATATTCTGGTAAATAACGCCGGCATCATCAAGAGGATCCCGATGATCGAGATGTCTGCCAAGGATTTCCGGCAGGTCATCGACATCGACTTAAACGGCCCGTTCATCGTTTCCAAGGCTGTGATCCCCAGCATGATCAGGAAGGGCCACGGCAAGATCATCAACATCTGCTCCATGATGAGCGAGTTCGGCCGAGAGACCGTATCCGCTTACGCGGCGGCCAAGGGCGGACTGAAGATGCTGACCAGGAATATCGCTTCCGAGTACGGCGAGTACAACATCCAGTGCAACGGCATCGGGCCCGGCTACATCGCGACCCCGCAGACCGCGCCGCTGCGCGAGAAGCAGCCTGACGGTTCCCGCCATCCGTTTGATCAGTTCATCGTCTCCAAGACGCCTGCGGGCCGCTGGGGCGAGGCGGAGGATCTGGGCGGCCCGGCCGTCTTCCTGGCTTCCGACGCGTCCGATTTCGTCAACGGCCAGATCCTGTATGTGGACGGCGGTATCCAGGCCTACATCGGGAAGCAGCCGTCGTAAAGGCGGTTCTGAGCTTTTGAAAGAGCTAAGACCGATCCATCGCAGATCCGCGGAGCCTCCTTGCGGGCACCGCGGATCTGCGGAATAAGTTTTCAGAATAATCATACTGGATGAAAGAATAAACTATTTATAAAAAGAGTCTTTTCAAAACCGGAATCTTTTGTTATAATAAATTTGTTACGGAGTATGGCGTAGTTTGGTAGCGCGCTCGGCTGGGGGCCGAGAGGTCGCAGGTTCAAATCCTGTTACTCCGACTCAAAGAATCCCTAAAATATGGGATTCTTTTATTTTTGTTTTGCATGTCGTTTTGCATTTTGAGAAAAATGCGATAAAATCAGGGTTAAGGGCCATCGCCCCGTGCACGTGTATGACGTTCTTGTTAATATCCTCATATCGCAGTGCGCATATCTCTCCCCGCCGGAGCGGCCGAAAGCGGCAAACAGCACGGCCTTTTCCATTTCCTTGTCGTTCTTCTTCAGATATGCAATAATGCGCTTCACAACTGCCGATATAAGCCCGTGCATATTCCTTACGGTCTTTGGAGGCAGTGACAGAGCGACTTTGTTTACAGCGACTTGTATATCTTCCTGTGTTATGTCTCCAATATCAATATTTTCCAGAATGGCGAAATCCCTTTTTTCTGGATCGCTTGTACTCCCTCACAGTTGACGGAGAGAGAACGCCAAATCTGTTTTCTATGTACCGGTCAAGTGCCTGCCCGAAAGTCATTGCTTCTCTTTCCGGATGCTTGGCTTCCTTCCCTTCTTTTTGCGCCTTCTGCCGCTCCAGATTATTCTTTTTCCACTCTGCAGCTTCTTTCCCGCAGGCAGCTCTTCCTATTTCCCCCGGTATATCACAGGTGATAGAGTGATATTTTCTTACGTTCTTGATACTTCCGTCCGACTGGGAAATCTTCTCGGTGTGCGAATATACGAGGCAATGCCAGCTTCCAGACGGCAACGGTTTCGCTTTTGCCATATCATATCCTCCTTTTGGGTATAAAAAATAGACGTTAACCGCCCGCCGCATGGATGATATAATATGGTGTAGGTCTGATATCATCGGCTCCGGCCGGTCAAGGTATCTGCAATCCGCTCCTGTTGGCGCAGGGGCGGTTTTGCTTTTTAATGCTATTACGGATTCAGAGTTATTTGCCCGTCATAATAATGATCTGCAAAAATGTCATCGTCATCGTAGATGCTCAGTGTAAATTCAATTTCTTCCACTTCCTCGATTTCATTTTCAGCAAAGGTCTCTTCGCTCCATTGCATTGATCCGAAAGCGCATTTTCCGGCCGATACGGATTTTGCAAAAAACGGGTCGGCCATATATCCATTTACTGATACATCATCTGTCCCGAACATTAAGGTTTTGTCTGTTTTATTCACAAAGAACATGTCGGCCGTATAACCCCACATTTCGTCGATTCTGTACCCGGTGACAATCACTGTGGCATAATCGTTATCGACAATGATATTATCAGAATCCTGCGGCTTCCTTACAAATACCTCCGCATTATCTTCTCCGTAAGGATAAACATGGGTTGTTTCTTCCGCAACCGCATCCGCCATCCAGTCATTTGAGTCATGCACCCGGAAAGACAATTCTATATCGGTAAATTTTTCAATTCCGTATTCTTCAAGCGTTTTTGTGGTAAAGTCTATGGTTTCATCCGGAAGCGTGTTGTCAAGACAAAAAACGGTCACGCTTTGCAAAAATTTTATGAACGGCATAAACACCGTGCCGCCGCTGTGCTTTCAACAGCGGCGGGTGTTTCGGATGTCGTTTTTCATA
>CANQGA010000077.1 GCA_947600145.1 uncultured Lachnospiraceae bacterium
CCTGCCCCCGTCACGACCGCCACCTTGCCGGTCAGATCCGTTCCAAATGATAAACTCATGATATTTGCCCTCCTTTTACATTATATTTGTTCTCACAGCACGATAAACGCGCAGCTGAGCGGTTCCAGTTCCACCTTACCGGCGGCGATCTTCTCCCCGCCGAGATCCGGAAGCGATCCGTCCGCCTTAAGCGTCAACGGCCTGCCGTTCAACGTCATGACCGAGGCGCGCTTATTGCCGCCCTCACCGGCCAGCACATAGATCTCCGCTTCCTTCGGCACCTCAATCGCGGTCTTCTCATCCGCGCTGTTGTTGATGACCAGATACACCGCGCCTTCCTTCCCGTCCTTGCGGCTCTGGGCGTAGACATGGGCGCCCATGCGGACCGGCTCTCCGGTATCGTAGACGGTGGTTCCCATCAGCCGCGTCCACAGAAGCACCGCGAAATAATTCGGTCTCGGATCATGGGTCACGCGGTCCAGATAAGCGTAATCGGACGCTGCCAGCGTATTATGATAAATGATCCCCGCGGTCTCGCGGCTGAAGCCGCCGGCCTCGTTCAGCGTACGGATCACATCCAGATAGGTGGACGCCCAGGTATCCCCGCCGCCTCCGGCATCGCCGGACTCGGTCACCCACATCTCGCCGCCGGGGCAGTACCGGTCGCGGAGCGGTCCGTAAGCCTTGGCGCTGTTGATGGCCACGGCCAGATAGTCCTCGGTGTGGGCTTCCTCCGCCAGCCAGTGCATCGACGGCATCACGCCGCCCAGACGCTCGGACACGCCGTTGTAATAATGATAACTGAACACGTCCAGATGGCAGGGATCCTCGCCCATCAGCGCCTTCGTATTGCAGTTCTCCCCCACCAGCGCCTCGACGCCTCCGCCGGCGCCTTTCTCAGACGGCCGTCCCATGCCGGCATCGGAGCCTACAGAACAGGGGCCGATATACAAGCAGTCCGGATAATTTTCCTTCAGCCACTTCTCAAAGATCTTCTGGTCGCGGGCGTGATCCGCCGGAGTGTATCCCTTCGGGAATCCGGTCTCCGCCATCATATTGGGCTCATTCACGAACTCGGAGCCGGAGATCGGTACGCCGTAGTCGGCGCTGAACTTAAACAGCTTCTCCGCTTCCACAGGAGTCCACGCCGGAACCGGCGGCTCGTCAACGCCGTACACGCCGGGGCAGGCGGACACGGACACCATCAGCTTCGCGCCCACTGCCTTCACGAAATCCAGAACGCCCACCCACTGGCTGCGGGTCAGGGTATTCAGATATCCGTCCGGTACCTTGCCTTCCATACTGCCGTCCAGATCGTAATAGGTCTTCGTCGCCCAGGTGCCGGACACGCGCACCCAGACGGGCCCGAACTCCTTCGCCAGCCGGCGGAGCTTCTCATCGTAGAGGTTGATGGGCGGATAGACCTGCATCAGATCCTTGTACGCCGCCGTCAGACCGCCGCTCATGTCCACATTGAACTCCTCCGTGCCGGCGATCTGTCCGGGCGTATAAGCCTTCCAGAACGTGCCGCCGGTGACCTCGGCGAATTCGATGTTGTAAGACATCATCGCCGGGTTCTGCTCGTGCAGGGCCTTTAACGTCTCGGGTGATAATTTCACAAATTCTGCCATAAAGTCTTCTCCTTTCCTTTCATTTCAGCAATTTTCCGATAATCCAGCATACACTTCATGCGATTATGCTAATATTATACAATATCTGTCCACATTTTGTTAGTATGCAATTTAACTCTTTTCGCACAAATTTGAAAAATCTTACTGGCGTAACACAAAAAGAGCGCCGTCCGTTGGCGCTCTTTTATATACCGGCATGACAAAAGGTACTGCCCTGCCTTTATCTCGCTTTATCAAACACTTTCTGCACCAGCCCCGGAAACCCGCCGCGCTGGGAGAAATCATGCAGTTTCTTCTTCTGGGGCGTCTTCCTCCAGGAAATAGAACCATCCTGCGCCGCTGAAGCGCCCGCCATGGCCCCGGCCCCGGATCCGTTCTTCCGTTCCAGCTTCCGCTTGATCACCATAAAGCAGATGAAATGGATCGCGCCCGTCAGCGCCCAGGACACCGGATAGGAGATATACAGCGTTCTCATCGTCCGGTTGGCCGCGAACACCGTGTAGATCCAGATCACGCGGAATAAGCAGGCGCCGGATATAGACACGATCATCGGCGGCACCGAATAGCCCATGCCGCGCAGACCGCCCACAAACACATCCATCATGCCGCACAGATAGTAGGTCGTACAGATGATCCACATCCGGTTCAGGCCGTACTGGATCACCTCCGGCTCTGAGTTATAGATACTCAGAAGCGTGGAGCCGAACGTCAGCGCGCCCGCGCCCAGCACCGCTCCGATCACAAATACCAGGCCCTCGCAGTAGATCATGATACGGCTGATCCGCTTATAATTCTTCACGCCGTAGTTCTGGCTGACGAAGCTTAGAGCCGTCTGGTAAAACGAGTTCATCGCGGTGTAGATGAAGCCTTCAATGTTCGACGCCGCAGTATTCCCGGCCATGGCCACCGAGCCGAAGGAGTTCACAGACGACTGGATCAGCACGTTGGAAATGGAAAACACCGCGCCCTGCATGCCGGCCGGCAGTCCGATGCGGACGATGCTTACCAGCTTGTGCTTCACGATGCGCAGCTTCTTAAACACCAGTTTATAATCTGCGTCCGTATGCAGAAGACACCGCACCACGAGCACCGCAGAGATGCACTGGGAGATCGTGGTCGCCAGCGCCACGCCGGCCACGCCCATGTGGCAGACGATGACGAAGAACAGGTTCATCAGCGCATTCGCCACGCCCGCGGTGAACAGGAAGTAAAGCGGTCTGCGGGTATCGCCTACGGCCCTCAGCACCGCGCTTCCGAAGTTATAGACCAGCATCGCGGGCATGCCCAAGAAATAGATCTTCATATACAATACCGACAGCGGCAGCACGTTGTCCGGCGTCCCCATCAGCGTCAGCAGCGGCTCCGACAGGAAATACCCGACCGCGATCAGGATCACGCCGCCGATCCCGGCCACCACCATCGAGGTATGGACCGTTTCATCCAGGTCCCGCTTCTGATGGGCGCTGAAATACCTAGCCACTAAAACATTGGTACCGATGGACAGTCCGATAAACAGGTTGATCAGAAGATTGATCAGCGCCGATGTGGAACCCACCGCCGCCAGGGATTCGCTCCCCGCGAAACGGCCCACCACGACGATGTCCGCTGCGTTGAACAGAAGCTGCAGGATGCCGGAAAGCATCAGCGGCAGCGCGTAGATCAACAGTTTGGAAAAAAGCGGACCATTGCACATATCGATCTCATAGGATCTGGCCGTTTTTCTCTGTAATGCCATAATCTGATTACTCCTCCTCGCGCGGTATACTTCCTGCGGATACCGCTCTTTCCGCGCTTCAACAGATTATAGCACTTCGGGCGAATCTTGCAATACCTTTTCGGCGGCAAATTTCTTACGAATTCCTATACGGAAATTTCAGTCTCCTCCCGGGATCAGCGCCTTCACCTTCGCCAGGGCGAAATTGTAGTTGCGCAGCCCCATTTTCCGGTAATTGGAACCGGCGTGCAGATTATAATACCATTCCATCCACGCGTTGGGCAGCTCCGCGCCGTCCGCCGCGGTCCCGGCAGATCCTGCCACCGACTGCGGCCCATAGTACCGCCGGTCCAGCTCCTCCACCTCGTCCCCGGTCAGCTGCATCGCCGCAATGGCCGGCGCCGCGTCGGCGCTCAGCTCATGGAACAGATACCGGGCGTCCTCCTCCGTCAGATGGGCCCGGTTCAGATAGCGCACATAATCCCAGCCCAGGATCTCTCCCGGCTTCGCCCACACAAGACCGATATAGAAAACAGTCACCACCGCCAGACCGAACCGGAACAAATGGAATTTCGGCCGCCAGACGATCACCGTCACGCCGAGAAGCAGCACCGCCAGCATGGCCATGAACCACAGCGTCGTCAGCCGCAGATACGTCAGATGGTACGCACGCACATACAGAAGCATCCGCAGGACCGCCGACGCCAGCATGATATAGGTACAGCCGCAGATCAGCGTCAGGATCGCGTTCACGATACGGCTGGGGCGGATGAATCTGAGGCAGGCAAGCACCATGACCAGATTCAGGCACGCCACAAAAAGCAGCTGGAAGAAGCCCTGCCGGGCGTAGCCGGAATACGTATATCCCTCCGGCAGCCGCCCTTTTCCCAGGAACAGATAGAAGATCTGGATCGCGCAGAAGGCCATATACACCAGCGCGATGCTTCCCATGAACGCGATCGCCATGAGCGGCTCCCCCTTCCGGCGATCGACCGTCTCCTCCTTCACCGGGCGCGTCAGGCTGCAGCCGATCAGACAGTACATGGCAAGGAAGCCGAACGCCAGCATAAAGCCGATATGCAGGATCGTCAGCGGCTTAAGCAGGCTGAGCACCTCCCGGACAAAGCCCAAAAATACCACGTCCGCCTGCCCCAGAAGCACCACCAGAACGACAAGCACCGGAGCCGCGATCAGGATCCCGGCGCCAAACATTGCCGCCCGGCGCATCCGCCCGTTCTCCCGCCGTCCCAGCCAGTTCTGCAGATGCTGAAACGGCACCGCCAGCAGTCCCACGGCATGAACCAGATACTGGAAAATGGCGCTGAAATATTTCCCCAGGTTCCAGGCGCCGTCGTCGTAGAACTGATGGAGCGCGAAGACGCATCCCAGAAGCACCAGCGCCAGACCGTTGACCGCGACCAGGAACCACTCGGCGGTCCGGCAGGTGCCGATCCCCAGCGCCATGGCCGCCGCCAGCAGAAACCAGCTGCCTCGCTTCATCGGACACCCCAGCTTCCGGCAGGCGAGCACGCCGCACAGACAGGCCGCGGCCACAAACAGCGGGTAGGTGATGCCGCCCGGATTCCTGTACAGGCAAAAGGTATACGCCAGCGCGAAGAACAGGCTCAGCCCCGCGAAATACGGAAAATCCCTCCTTAGAGGCGCCAGCCGCTCGTCGCGGACGCGCTTCTTCTCGCGCTGTTCAAGATCATACCGCTCGGACTCGGAGAGCGGGGCGGCTTCGACCGGCTTCCCGTCTCCTTCCGTCAGTCCCACACGCACACTTTCTTCAGAGTTTCCCATAATTTCCCCCTCCTTCACGTTTTCTCGCCGCCTTCCTCCTCATATCTTATGATATCCCCCGGCTGGCATTTAAGCGCTCTGCACAGCGCCTCCAGCGTAGAGAAGCGGATGGCCTTCGCCTTGTTATTTTTCAGAATGGACAGGTTCGCCATCGTAATGTCCACTTCCTTCGAAAGCTCCGTCAGACCCATCTTCCGCTTCGCCATGACCACGTCCAGATCGATGATGATTCGTCCCATACGCGCCTCCCGTTCTATATGGTCAGGTCGTTCTCTTCTTTGTACCGGATAGCTTTCTCAAAGACCTGGCTCAATACCAGGCTGAACAGTCCGGCGATAAAGAAGACGAGAACAACGACCGCCGCAGCGGGCGTAGGCGCGTAAAGCAGCCGCAGGATCGAAAAAACCGCGATCGCGAAGCTGCACCACGCCATCCGCTTCAGCGACTCCACATTCTCCATGACGAACGCATCGTCTTTCAAAACCGTGGCGAACATCCGCCGCAGTTCCAGGATGATCAGAAGGCTCGCCACGCCTGACAGCATATAAAGCACTGTCTGCGGCAGATAATACGTCTTAAAATCCTCCAGATAATCGCCCACCCATTTAAAGATCGCCGGCACCGCGAGCGTCACCAGGATCCCCAGATAGAACATCAGATCCAGAAGGCCTTTCGTAAACCGGACCAGCCGATTGTCCATGTCCATACACCTCTTCTTTCTTTTTCTCCGGCGGCACATAATAAAATCACCCTGTGCCTGCGCTTTGTTTTATCAATACGCATTATAGCACCGGGTGATTCGTATTTCAATATGTTTTTATTGTTTTTCGATAAATTAATATCGTCTTAAGATAATCGCAAGAAATTTGCGGGTAAATAGGGGGTAAATAGGGGTAAATACCGGTAAATACCAGGTAAATCCGTTCTCACTCATCCCGTATATTCCCCTTCTTCACATTCTCATCGATCAGCCCCATGGCGAACTCGCTGATCTCCTTCGAGCCCCGCGCCGTCGTCTTATGGCGGCCTTCCACCTGGGAGCGGCAGACGCCGTGTTCCCGCCAGTCGGCGCCGCCGTTGGAATCGTTCAGAAGAAGCGGCTGAAGATTGTCCATCGTATGGGCGAAGCGCGCCTCCGGCGTCGCATAAGTCTCAAACTCCTCGAACAGACCGCGCAGTTCTTCCCGCTGCTCGTCCGGCAGCAGTCCGAAGATCCGCTCCGCGGCCTTCTCCTCCCGCTCCTTCTGGGTCGCCAGCCCCTGCGCGTCGTAGGCGTAGGTGTCCCCCGCGTCGATCTCCACGATATCGTGGATCAGCGCCATCATCATGGCCTTCGCCAGATCGAACTCCTCGTTGGAATATTCCCGCAGAAGCCAGATCATGACCGCCATGTGCCACGCGTGCTCCGCGTCGTTCTCCCGGCGGCCATGGCCGCTTAAATGGGTCTGGCGGAGGATATTCTTCTCCTTGTCGATCTCAAGAATAAACTGCAGCTGTTTCTCAAAACGTTCTCTGTCCATACGCTCTTCTCCGATTTATTTCAGTATCATTCTATCTGCAGCCGCCCTCCGGCGGAAAATGCCGCGGACCGCGGCTTTCAGACTTTACAAAAAGACGGCGCGGGTCTACAATGAGCATATTACAATAAAAATGAAAATCACGCAAAGAAACGGAGACACACCATGAAAATACTTCTGACCGGCTTCACGCCTTTTGGCGGCGACAGCGTCAATCCGTCCTGGGAAGCGGTCCGGCGCCTTCCGGATCAGCTGGAAGACATTTCCATTTATAAAGAAAATATCGTGACCGCCTTCGGAGCCGCCGCGGAGGCGGTGGAAAAGGCGATCGGCAAATACAATCCGGACGCCGTGATATGCACCGGCTTAAGCAACGGGCGTTCTCTGATCGGCGTAGAAAAGGCCGCCATTAACTACCGCTATGCCTCCATCCCGGACAATCTGGGTGCCGCCCCCCGGGAGACGCCGGTCTGCCCGGACGGCCCCGCGGCGTATTTCGCCACCATTCCGGTCGAAAAGATCGCGGAAGCGATGCGGGCGGAAGGGATTCCCGCCGTCCGCGTGACCGCAGCGCATGCCGGCCGTTAAGCGGCTGACCGCCAGAACCTTATCGCAGGAGGCTGAAAATCAAAAATGCTAAAGACCCGAATCTGGATGAGCTGTCTCGGCGTCGTCATCTGCGGCGTCAGCGTCGGGATGTTCCGCACCGCGGCCCTGGGCGTGGACCCGTTCCAGTCGCTCATGAGCGGCTTAAACAGCGTGATCCCCTTAAGCTTCGGAACGCTTTACGCGGCCGCCAACGCCGTGCTTTTACTGTTCTCCCTGGTCTTCGACCGGCATAAGATCGGCTTGGCCACGCTGATCAACCTGACGCTTCTGGGCTACGCCGCGGAATACTCGCAGCTGCTCTTCGAAACCCTGCTGCCGGGCCTGACATTTCCGGCAAGCCTTCTTCTTCTGGCCGTCGCCCTTATCGTCATGTGCTTCGGCTCCGCTCTCTATTTCAACGCCGACCTGGGCGTCTCCACCTATGACGCCGTGTCTCTCATCCTGTCGGAGAAACAGACGCGGGTCAGCTTCCGCGTCTGCCGCGTCGCAAGCGACCTCGTATGCGTTCTGCTCGGCGCGCTGCTCTGCCGCGTCTCCGGCATGAGCCTGATGGAGATCACCGGCGTCGTCGGCATCGGCACGGTGCTGACCGCCTTCTGCATGGGGCCGCTGATCAGCTTTTTCTCCGACCGTCTGCCGCTGCGGAGGGAGAAGCAGCGTACGTCCTGACGCAGACGAACGGTTGTACAGGTGTGCGCCATCCTGCGATGTCAGGAAATCATTTCTTCGCCTGTTTCGGCGCGGTACCCGTCTTCGCTCTCTCAATTACCTTCCTGTAAGGCATCAGCATCCCCTCGTTCATCTGATTGCCCATCTTCTTCATGACCGCCGGCTGGGACAGAAGCGCCCCCACCAGGTACATCTTGACGACGGTCCCTTTCTTCTTCTGCGGGAAATCGTACTGGCCGTGTGCCTTGTAGAACCGATGGTCCGCCTTCATCATACCCTGCATCAGGTAGATCAGGTCACGGAAGATCTTCATGCCGCCGACCCCGTAGAAATTCTGCGGCTCCGCGTAGCGGCGCTTGATCGCATAGGCCAGGTTGGCCGCCATCTGATCGATGGCATGGTCCGGATCGGTCTCGTCCGTGGCTACCCCGGCCAGATAATTGCCGCCCACCTGGGCGCGGCCCTCAACGATCATCTGCAGATTGAACTCCTGACTGTAGCTGCCGCTGACCAGATAACCCATGGGCATCCCCATGGTCACGGTGCGGTGGCCGTTGCAGAACTGCCGGTCGTCGTACATCTTAAAGACCGGTCCCATGGAATGGTCCTGAACGGAAAATGCGTACACGATAGCCTGGGCTGTCTGGATATGATTTCTAAGATACTCGTCAAAGCCGTCGATGTAGACGCACTTGCCGGAAGTAGCGCAGTGGAAACAACCCAGACAGCCGCCCTTAAACGGATACTCCCGCAGGTTGACGATCCGGCTGGCCAGCGGAAGCACGGCACGGAACCGGGCGATCATGTCCGCAAGCTGCCTGTCGCCGGGGGCGCAGTCGGTGACGATGACCACATCGCCGGGCTTGTCCGGCGCGGCCGCCGCTTTCGCCGGCTCATCTTCCGGGTCGAATGCAGCTACGGCAGCCGGCACCGTCACCGGCGCATGCCTCGCCGGCGCCTGCGGCGCCGGGGCCGGTTCACAGATTCCCTTCTTCATCTGCCAGATCACATGGTCAAAGAACGCCAGCGCTTCCTTCTGCCCCTTCGGCGTCGTCAGATCGTCCATATCCGCCGACAGTCCGCGGATGAATTTCATGCCCATATCCTGACAGTTGTCCTGAATATACCGATGGGCCGTCACATCGTAGAAATGCTTCGACGTGGTGATCTGGGTCGCGTATTTCCCGGCCGCAGGCGCATCGGACGCCTTCAGGAGCCCGATAAACCTATGCAGCTGGCTGGGCGCGATAAACGTGTAGACCGGATAGGAAAATACCAGAAGATCCGCCCACTCGACCGCCTCTTTGATCTCCGAGAAATCTCTCTCCAGCGCGCGGATGCGCTGCCCCACATGGATCACCCGAAACGTGTGCTTCGGCCGCTTTACCTCCAGATAAAGCGACGTCTGAAGCGTAATGCTGTACTGCCCCTTGGGACTTCCATTTAAAACGAGAATATTCATAAGCCCTGCCCCTCTTTCTTTTTTCGGATTCTGCCGTAAGACACGCCCCTTCCGGGGGATGCGCACGGTTCGGGCCGGTGTTTTGTCCTCACTTCGTTCGGACACCGAACCGGCGCGGTATAATTTCTGACGCAATTATACCATTTCTATTCCCTTTCGTCGAGTCCGGCGGCGCATGTATACAGAAAATCCTTCGCATTTTTTAGAAAAGCATTAAGAAAAAAGTCCAACATGCCGGTATCATTTCCGCTAAAATAAAAACAGAAAATTATTACCATAAATTTCGCCTGCCCGTCCGTATCTTATATAAAATACAGAAAACATGCCGGCCGGGGGCGGCGGCATACAGCATTTCACAAAAAGGGAGGAACCATTTATGAAGAAATCACTTCGCACCATCACAGCTTTCGCATTGATCTTCCTGCTGGTCGCAGCAACCATCGCGGCCTGCGGAGGCGGCAAATCCGGCAGCAGCGCGGCGAACAGCTACATGGCCATGACTTCCGCGGCCTCAATGGACAGCTATTCCTATGAATATGACGGAGCCGCCATGGCCCCGGCCGCCGGCTACGCCATGGAAACCGCCGCGGAAACCGCCGCCTGGACGGAAGAAGGATGGGACGCCGAATCCGTTGAAATTGCTTACGCCAGCGGCCTGTCCGCCGCTGCCGGGGAACCGGCGCCCGCGGAAGATGACGCCGCCGCGGATCCGAACAGCGCCGCGGCCGCCAAAGCCGCCCGCAAGCTGATCCGCACCGTGAATCTAAATGTAGAAACCACAGAATTTGACGACCTGCTCGCCAGTATCACTCAGTTCGTGGAAGCCAGCGGCGGCTACATCGAGCAGTCCGATCTGTCCGGCAGAAGCATTTCCGGCGGCAACGGCCGGCGCTACGCCTCCGTCACCGCCCGCGTGCCGGCCGCTCAGGTGGACGCGTTCCTCAGCCAGATGAGCGAGAAGAGCAATGTGACCTACCGCTCTGAGAACGTCCAGGACGTGACGCTTCAGTACACCGATATCGAGAGCCGCAAGAAATCCCTGACCATCGAGCAGGAGCGGCTGTGGGAACTGCTGGAGAAAGCCGATTCCCTGGACGCGGTCATCGCGCTGGAGGAGCGGCTCTCCGAGATCCGCTACGAGCTTGAGCGGTTTGAGTCCCAGCTTCGCACCTATGACAACCAGGTGGACTACAGCACGGTCTACATCAGCATCGACGAGGTGGCCGTCTTCACGCCCACCGAGCCGGATTCCGTCATGACCCGCATCCAGAAGGGCTTCACCCGCAACTTAAAGAACGTGGGAAATGGGTTCGTGGACTTCTTCGTATGGTTCGTATCGTCCCTGCCGACGCTTCTGGTCTGGGCGGTATTGATCGTGATCGTCGTATTGATCGCGCGCGCCGTCATAAAGCGTATCCGCAGAAACGGTCCGCGTACGCCCGGGCAGTCAGGCCTTCCGGGAAAGAAGAAAAAGGCCGGCGAAACGCCGGCACAACCTGCGGACGCGGTCGCCGAAGAACCAGCTCCGTCCCACCCCTCCTCTGAAGGAAGCGACGCCCTCTGATATGATATTCATTCGGCCGCTTCCCGCGTGTGAAACCGGGCGGATCCTTCTTCCTTGCGCTGTCATATCGATCCGCTTTCCGTCCACTGCCCCAGCATCCGCCGCATCCAGCCGCCCACATCCATCTGATAGACAGGATCCAGATGCTCCGGGACAAGAACCACGGCCGCCGGGCCGCAGGCCACCTTGCGGCCGTGGTTCATCAGCAGGATCTTCGTGCCGTACGCCTTCGCCAGCGACAGGTCATGCACCACGGAAATTACCGCCCGCCCCGGCGTCTGAAGCCACTTTCCGATCAGTTCGAACACCTGCTTCTGGTACACCAGATCCAGATGGTTCGTCGGCTCATCCAGCAAAAGCAGCTTCGGATCCTGCGCGAATACCTGGGCGAGAAATGTCCTCTGCAGCTCGCCGCCGGAAAGCGTGAGGATCGACTGCTTCCGCTGGGAGATCATGCCGGTGAGCGCAAGCGCGTTCTCCACCGCCTGCTCATCTTCATCGCTGCGGCCGGCAAGAAACGCCGAGCAGGCGTAGCGGCCCAGCGCAGCCACTTCTTCCACAGAAAACGCGTATTCCGCGAAATGATTCTGCATCAGCACGCCGACGCAGCGGGCCCGCTCGGCGGCTTTTTTCTTCTTCATGTCTTCGCCTTCGAACAGCACCCGGCCGGTATATGCCGTCCCCTGCGTGACCGCGTCCAGCGTCGTGGATTTGCCGGCGCCGTTGGGGCCGACGATCATCAGCCACTGGCCTTCCTCCACCGTAAAACTTAAGTGATCCACGATTGTCAGACCGCCGTAACGCACAGTCAGATCATTGACCTGAAGCATTTGGCCGCCTCCCTTCTGTCCATTGACTTCTTTCGTATCACCCGCGCCTCCTCGACCGATAGAAGATCACCACAAACACCACCGCCCCCACCAGACTGGTGACGACGCCGATGGGCAGTTCGATCGGATTTAACAATGTCCGGGCGGCCAGATCCGCCAGCATCAGAAACACCGCGCCGCCGAACAGAGACGCAGGCAAAAGCCGCCTATGGTTCGGCCCCACCAGCATCCGCACGATATGGGGCGTCACCAGCCCCACGAATCCGATGCTTCCGCCGATGGACACACAGACGCCGATCAGTCCCGACACCGTGATCAGGATGACCAGCTTCACGCGCCGCACATCCACACCGATATGACGGGCATTGTCCTCGCCGATGGCGAACGCGTTCAGTTCCTGCGCGCGGCGCAGGATAATGCCTCCGCAGATCACCAGCGCGCCGAAAAGCACCAGCGCGTTCTGGTAACCGGCGCCCTGCAGGCTCCCCATGGTCCAGAACGTGATATGCCGGATCCGGTCCGCCGCGAACGTCACGATGATATTCATCAGGCTGGACACGAACATGGAAAATATGACGCCGATCAGAATGATCGTGTTGGTGGCCAGCGAACAGTCCAGCCGGTAAGCCAGCGACAGGATCAGTACCAGCGACAGAAACGCGAACAGGATCGCCATGACCATGGTTCCGGCGAACGGCAGTCCCGGGAAACGGATCCCGAAGGCGATGGCGGTCACCGCCCCCAGCGCCGCTCCCGAGGACACGCCCAGCGTGGAACCGTCGGCCAGCGGATTCTTCAGAAGTCCCTGCATGGCGCCGCCCGCCAGCGCCAGCGCAGCGCCGGTCATGGCGACGCAGAGCACCCGCGGCAGGCGGACCGACAGGATGATCGACGCCTGCAGGCCTTCCGGCCTCGCCGCCAGCCACGACGGCGCCCCGCCGCTTCCCGCGGCCGCTCCGCCGTCAGACGCCAGGCCGGCAAGCGCGGCCGCGATCCGGCCGGCCTGATACCGCGCCCCGTCCCATATCACGGACAGGGTATCCGCAGGCGGAATGCTGACGCTTCCGATACAGACGCAGAGACAGAGCACCGCGAAAGTCACCGCGGCAAAAATCACAAATTCAATAAAAGAAAATCTATTCTTCCCCATACACAAAATCATACAGCTTCTTCGCGCCGTCCGCCAGCCTCGGCGCCGGACGGGACAGTTCGTTGTCTACAAGATTCAAGATCGCCCTGTTCTTCACCGCGGTCACATTTTCCCAGCCCGCGCGGCCCAGGATCTCCTCCTCCGGCGTGGGACCCTCGCCGTAGTACATGGTGATCGTCATGATGTAATCCGGATTCCGCTTAAGCACCTGCTCCTCGGAAATGGCGCTCCAGCCCTCCACGTCGGCGAAGCAGTTCTTAACGCCCAGCATATTCGCCACCTCATCCATAAATGTATGGGCTCCCGCCGTGTAAAGGCCGTACTCCAGCGGCGATACCTCGAAGTAGATCGTCTTGCTGCCGTCGCCGGCGGATTTCTCCTCGATCTCCGCAAATGTAGTCTTCATGTTATCGATCACTTCCGCGGCGCTTTCATCCCTGCCCATCAGCTTTCCGATCATCTCGATCGCCGTGTAGACGCCCGCGATGTCCTGGGCGTCGCTGATCACTACCTGGACTCCGGCGGCCTCCAGCTGCGCGGCCTGCTCCTCGGTCTGCGACATGGCGCTCATGATCAGAAGCTGCGGCTCAAGCGCCAGGATCTCCTCGATATTGGTCTCGGCGCCGGACTGCACCGCCGGGACGTCAAGAACCTCCGCCGGGTAATCGCAGTATTCGCCGCGGCCCACCAGCGTATCGCCGGCGCCGATGGCAAAAAGGATCTCACAGTCGGAGGGCGTCAGCGCCACGACCCGCGCGGCCGGCCGCTCCAGTGTGATCTCCCGGCCCAGCATGTCCGTGACCGAGACGGGGCCGGATACCTCGCCGGACGCCGTGGTCTCCGCTGCCGCTCCAGACGTCGTCTCCGCTGCCGCCGCCGTGGTCTCCTTCGCAACCGCCTCCGTCGCAGCCGTCGTCTGCTGCGTTCCCTCCTGGCCGCCGCACGCCGCAAGCGTGCACGACAGCATGACAGCGATGACCGCTGTCAAAAATTTTCTGTGTTTCATTTTGGAACTGCTCCTTTCGATATTTTATTTCCGCCAGACAGAAGAAGGAGCACTCACAGAAAAAAAGCTGCTCCCCCAGATTGGAGAGCAACAAAAACACGCAGATTCGCACAGACCCGCGCCGTTCCCACCCAACCCCAGAAGTGTTTCATACGCAGACAGGTCTCCCGGCTTGGCTTCATCCTACTAAGGCGCCTTCCCGCCCTGCGGCAGTGACTTGATTACCCGTTCGTCAGCTTCACGGTTACTGGGATAGCCCGACAGTCTCAGTCGTGTTCCCTCGGCGCGGTTTCCCGCGCCG
>CANQGA010000078.1 GCA_947600145.1 uncultured Lachnospiraceae bacterium
TCCTCGATGGAAGCGATGCCATAGCTGTTCAGAACTTCATTGATCTGTTTGATACGTCTCTCATAAGATTCAAATAATGCCATAATATGTATTTCCCTCCTTATTATATTCACGGGAAACGCGAACTCCGCTGCGCTCCGTTTGCGCAGCGCATAATTTCCCGCTTAGCGCGAAATTATGCTTCATTCCATTCTCGGATCGATGATCTTGACTGCGTCCGCAACGCGGCCGTACTGGCCCTTTGCCTTCTCCCAGGCGGTGTTCGGATCGTCGCCCTTCTTGATGAAGTCGGTCATCTTGCCAAGGCTGACGTACTGATATCCGATGATCTGGTCCTCTTCGTCCAGAGCGATACCTGTCACATAGCCTTCCGCCATCTCCAGATAACGGGGGCCTTTCTTCAGAGTTCCGTACATGGTTCCTACCTGAGAGCGAAGGCCCTTGCCCAGATCCTCCAGGCCGGCGCCGATGGCAAGTCCGTCCTCGGAGAAAGCGCTCTGGCTTCTGCCGTAGACGATCTGCAGGAACAGCTCTCTCATGGCGGTATTGATCGCGTCGCATACCAGGTCGGTATTCAGCGCTTCCAGAATGGTCAGTCCGGGAAGAATCTCAGCAGCCATAGCCGCGGAATGGGTCATACCGGAGCAGCCAATGGTCTCCACCAGGGCTTCCTGGATGATACCGTCCTTGACGTTCAGGGTCAGCTTGCAGGCTCCCTGCTGCGGCGCGCACCAGCCGATGCCGTGGGTCAGGCCGGAGATGTCGGTGATCTCTTTGGATTTCACCCATTTCGCTTCCTCCGGGATCGGAGCGGCGCCGTGATGAACGCCCTGTGCGACGTTGCACATTTTCTCAACTTCATGTGAATAGGTCATGTTAAGACTCCTTTCAATAAGTAATAATTGTGAAGTACTTTGTTAAAAATATCACATCATACTTGTTTCTATTCTCTCACAAAAACTTCCATTCGTCCAGTATTTTTTTCTAAAAAAAGAGAAAAGACGGCAGCCTTCTGTCACCGTCTGTTTCCCGGACCGGATTTCATCCGTTCCTGCACCATTTTCTCGAATTCTTCCTCGTCAAATCCCATATCTTTAAGCCTCTGTCTGCGCCTTTCCCTGCGCAGCGCCATGGCCTCCTGCTCCTTCTTCCGTCTGCGCCAGAGCAGAAAGACCACGCCGGACACGGCGGCCAGCAGAGCGATCATTCCCAGAGCGATAAGCCATCCGTAAGAAACATCCGTCCTGACGGCAGCCGGCTGTCCCCCGGTCGTCCCGTCCTCTGTCTCATCCTCCCCCGCGTCCTCCTCCGGCGTCTCCAGAATCGACACCGGCAGCGGTTCCGTGGAGATATGCAGATTGTTCGCGCAGATGTAGGCGCTTCCCACCTGTCTGTCATGATAGGTATAGAGAATGCGGGCCAGAGCGGTCTTCGGATGACCCTCCGCAAGCTCCTCTGTCACAGTCCGGGTCACATCAGAAAATGACGCCCCGTTCGGCACCGTGACGCAGGCACCCTCCTCCAGATACAGCTCCGACGCCTGATAATGATCCCCATCCCGGTCGATGCCCCCCTGTTCCGAAAGATACGTCTCCTGCCCTTCCACCGGGATGTCCTGAAACGACGCGAATCCGAACTCGATCAGCGTCTTCCCGTCAAAATAATACTGGGGTTGGCTGCCTTTCAGGATCACCGAGATCACGCCGCGCCCGTCGCGCACCGCGTAGGTGACCAGCGTATTGCCGGCAACGGACGTGTAGCCGGTCTTGCCGGCGACGGCCCCTTCGAGGTAATACCGGCTGGACGGATCCTGCGCCGCCAGAAGCTTGTGCTCCATGGCGATCGTCAGACCTTCCGGGTTCTTGATCGTGGCAGGCAGTTCGTACCGTCTGGCGGAACCCACCTCCAGCACCGTGTCGTTGGAAAACGCTTCCCGGGCGATCAGGGCCATATCATAAGCCGTCACGTACTGCTCGTCGTCATTCAGGCCGGACGGATTGGCGAAATGGCTTTCCGTACAGCCGATCCGCGCGATCCGCTCATTCATCATCACGACGAACGCTTCCCGGCTTCCCGCCACATGCTCCGCAAGCGCGTTGGCGGCCTGATTGCTCGATCGCAGGAGCAGGGCGTGCATGCAGTCCCGGACGGAGAGAACATCCCCCTCCTCGAGAGCCAGGGCGTTGCCGCTTCCGGACTCCACATTGTAGACCGCGTCATGGGAAAATGTTACCATATCATCCAGCGAAGCGTTCTCCGCCACCACAAGCGCCGTCAGAAGCTTGGTGATGCTGGCCGGCGCGTAGGCCGCATGGATATTCTGTCCGAACAGCACCGCTCCGGTGTTCTCATCCATCGCGATTCCGGCCTGAGCCATGATTCCCGTGTCCGACGGCCATTCCGGCGCGGCCCATGCCGGGGCCGAACCCAGATTCATGATGCAAAGAACCGCCAGAAGAAATCCTGCCGTCCTGCTGTAATGGTAGCCTCTCTTCATCCTGTCACTGTCTCTCCTCTGCCCGATCTCTGACCCGCGTCCGCGGACGGCCCGTCCGCGCCTTCCGCTGTCCTTACGGAAGGATCCTTCTCACAGCCATAATACTGCGATATGTAGCGGAACTGACCATGATGCCGTTCTTCGCGTTGCTGGCATGCACGATCTGTCCGTTGCCGATATACAGACCCACATGGCCGGGATAACAGATCAGATCGCCCGGCTGGGCCTCGCTGTAATCCACCGCGTATCCGGCCGAGCGCTGCTCCGCCGACGTGCGGGGGATCGTATAGCCAAAGTGCTTATAGATGCTCTGCGTGAATCCGGAGCAGTCGGTTCCGTTGGTCAGGCTGGTCCCTCCGTAGACATACGGATTTCCTACAAACTGGAGACCGTAATCCGCGATCTCTCGTCCGGCCGCCGTACCGCCGCTGCTCTTCACGGACGTCCCGGAGCTTTTGGCTGACGATGGAGCGCTGCCGCCCGGTCCCACGCTATCGCTGCTGCCGGAAGATGACGCGGACGGCTTGCTTCCGGAAGAGCTGCTGTTCTGCTGGGCAGCCGCCGCGGCCCTGGATTCCTCTTCCTGCCGTTTTCTGGCCTCTTCCTCCTGCCGGCGCCGCTCCTCCTCCTGGCGGCGGCGTTCTTCCTCCTCCGCCTTGCGGATCTGCTCGTTCTTCTGGGCAATCGTCTTCTTATAGGCCTCTGCATTGGCCTTCGCCTGCGCCAGCTGCGCGTCGAAGTCAGCGATCTCACGGCGTTTCTGGGCGATCGTCGCTTCCAGGCCCGCCTGCTGCTCCTCATACTCCAGCTTCATGCCCTCCATCTCGTTCATCTCATTATCGAGCTGGATCTGATACTCCTCGACCTGCCGCTTCGTCTCCTGATATTCCAGAAGCTTCTGCCTGTCGTATCTGTAAATATTCTCGATGTATTCGCTCTTATTCAGAAGCTCTGACATGCTGCGGACCTTCAAAAGCACATCCAAAAACTCGGTATCGCCCTTCTCATACATATACTTTATGCGCTTCTTCATGGCCTCATACTGTTCCTGTTCCTTCGCCTTCGCCGCGTCAAACGCCTCCTGGGCCTCCTGGATCTGGATCTCCTTGGCCGCGATATCCTCTTCCAGAAGATCCAGCTCTGTCAGAAGATCCGTCAGTTCCGCCGTCAGTCCTGACACAACGCCCTGGGCCTGGTTCCGGTTCGCCTCCGCTTCCCTGGCGTCTTCATTGGCCTCGTTCAGCCCCTGCTGGGCCTTGTCCCGGTCCTGCTCCATCTGCTGTCTGGACGAAGTCGCCCAAGCGGCCGCCGGCTGTCCCGCCGCCATCGCGGCCGCAAGGACCGCGCAGACGATCCGCCGCCTCGTCCCTGTTCCTCCGGTAATCCGTTTCCTGATATCCATGTATCTCTTCATCTCCCTTTTCGGTCGTGCTTTCCTCTCCCGGCCGCTCTCCCCGTCAGACGGGTCTCCTCACATATCTCCGATACGTATAGCAAAGGTTAAAATATGTCATCTCGTCGCTTTCCGCCGCCAACTCCCACCGGGGATCCCGGTCAAGATCGCGCAGGTAAGCGTCAGCCTGATAAACATAGTCGATATAAGTGATATACGCAGTATCGCAGTATGGCAGAAACGCCTCGTAGGTCTCCTGCCCGCCGATCACAAACACCTGGTCCGCCGGAAAATCCTTCACCGCGTCCAGGGCTTCCTCCACGCTGCGGCATACCGCGGCGCCTTTCACGCAGTACCGCGGATCCCTTGACAGGACGATATTCGTCCGTTTGGAAAGCGGCTGCCCGCCCGGCAGGCTCTCCAGCGTCTTACGGCCCATGATGACCGCCTTGCCTACGGTCTCACGCCTGAACGTCTCCCGATCCCCGGGAACGGAAACCAGCAGGCGTCCTTCCCGTCCGATGGCCCAGTTCCGGTCCACCGCCGCTATCAGATTCATATCGCTGCGCTCCTCCCATGAAACTCTGTCAAACGACAGTCCCTCCCGGCCGCGCGTCAGTCCTCCGCCGCCACGATCAGCTCCGCCGCGTAAGGCAGGGTCTCGATCCACGCGCAGAATTCGTGCCATTCATCCAGCTTGTGGTTCCTTCTGGCGTAATAAATGTTCACCAGCGTCTCGTAATTCAGCGTACAGGTGCGCATCTGGTTATAACTGGACGGAAGCAGCTGGATCAGGTCGTACCAGTCCGCCTTGTCCTTCCCTTCCATATACCGCAGACGGATCTTCTCCAGCTCGTCTACCAGCTGCGCAAGGATCTCCGTCCCCGCGTCCGTCAGATGGTCATGGCTGAAATCGTCAATGGAAAACGGTTTGCTGTGAATCCTGTGCATCGTGCTGGTGGAATTGGCCACTGTGGCCACCTTGTACGTGTCATATTCCTTCCACCAGTAAAGCGGCGCCGTGATATCCACCGACACGAAGATCTGGCGGATAAACTTGCGGTGATCGCTGCCGGCCTTTCTCAGACGCCTGGCCAGATCCATATCGTTCGGCCCGAGTATATAGTTGCCGTCCTCATCATAGCCGCTGTCCATGCGCCCCCAGCTGTTCATGGGATTGCGCGCGCCCCGCATGGCATTCTCAAGGTTCATGACGCTCGTTCTCTCTAATCGGATCATCGCAGTACCGCCTTTTCGAATGATTCATTGACATAACCACCTTTTAGCATACCATATCCCGCCAAAAAAAGCAATTTTTCTGTCCCTTACATTTTTATGAACATGGGTCCGCGCAGCTTAAAAAGAGGGTATCCCTCAAGTCATTCGACTTTTGGGACACCCCCAAAGACGTCTCAGACCGCTCTGCGTCCGCGCTCGCTCAGCGGAAAAACAGGTTGCTGATATCATTGAACAGCACAAATACCATCAGACACATCAGAAGCGCCATGCCGATCAGATGCACCATGCCCTCCTTCTCCCGGTCCACCGGCTTTCCGCGCACGGCCTCGATCAGCATGAATACCAGACGCCCGCCGTCCAGAGCCGGGATCGGAAGAAGATTCATGACGCCCAGGTTCGCGCTGAACAGCACGCAGAGATTCGCCACGTTCAGAAGCATGGTCACGATCCCGTAGGAAATGCTCTCGTCCACGGTCTCGTCGACCATGGCCACCATACGGATCGGCCCCGCCAGATCCTCCGAATGGACCTGTCCGCCGATCATCATACCGATACTCTTAAATACCGCCCTGATCCAGTAGACCACCTCGTACGCACCGTATTTGAGGGTCTGGAGGAAATTTTCCGTGGGAACGCGGTATCCTCTGGTAATGATCCCCAGCATATAGGAACCCGTCTCCTCGCTCAGCTTCGGCGTGATAAGCGCCGTCCGCGTCTCCGACGTACCGTCGGCGCCCATACGCCGGTACTCGACCCGGATCGGCTCGTCAGTATGGGTCAGCATGAACATGGTCAGATCGCGGTAGATAACGATCGGCGTATGATCCATCTTCGTTATGACGTCTCCGGCCTGCATGCCCTGCTCCTCGGCGGAAAAGCCCTCCTGGACGCCGGTCAGCTCCGGCGGGTCATATCCGGCGGAGGCGACAATGACTACAGCCAGCACGAAGGCCAGCAGGAAATTAAAACACGGTCCGGCCGCGACGACGGCGATGCGGGCCCACACGGGCTTATTGTTAAACGCCCGCGGATCCGTGTCGGATTCATCCTCTCCAAGCATCATGCAGGAACCGCCGAAAGGGAATATCTTAAGGGAGTACCGGGTCTCTCCCCACACAGTGGAAAGAAGCCTCGGCCCCATCCCGACAGAAAACTCCACAACGGCGATGCCGTTCTTCTTGGCGACGATAAAATGACCGAATTCATGGATCAGGATGATCAGTCCAAATACAAGAATCGCGATTATCATACTCATTTAAAATACATCCTCCTCCCTTAGTACCGCGACCGCAGAAACTCATAGGTCTCCTGCTCGGCATCAAGGATCTGCCCAAGCGTCGGATCCGGGACCGGCTTATGGGCGCTCATGGCCGCGCCGATCATGTCGGTGATCGTCAGATACGGGATCCAGTGATTGATAAAACGGGCCACCGCGTGTTCGTTGGCCGCGTTGAAGACTGTCGGCATGGTGCCTCCGGCTTCCGCCGCCTGATACGCCAGCTTAAGCGCCGCGAACGTCTCCGTATCCGGCTTTTCGAACGCGATCTGCGCCAGAGACCAGAAATCCAGCCGTTCCCCGCCGAGCGGCCTGCGCTCCGGATAATACAGCGCGTACTGGATCGGAAGCTTCATATCCGGCGTTCCAAGCTGGGCCAGAACAGCGCCGTCGGCGAACTCGACCATGGAGTGGATGATGCTCTTCGGCTGGATCACCACCTGGATCTGAGAGACCGGAACGTCAAACAGCCAGCGCGCCTCCATGACCTCCAGTCCTTTATTGACCATGGTGGAGGAATCGATCGTGACCTTGCGGCCCATGGACCAGTTCGGGTGCTTCAGGGCGTCCTCCAATGTCACATCCCGCAGCTGCTGCCTCGTATAACCCCGGAACGGGCCGCCCGACGCGGTCAGAAGGATCTTCGTCAGCTGGTTTCTGCTGCGGGTCCCGGCAGAAGCGCCTGCCGGCCCAATCTCCAGAGCCGCCGCGCCGGGCTCACCTTCCGGCCGTGCCTCCGCACCGGACTCACCTTCCGGCCGTGCCTCCGCACCGGACTCACCTTCCGGCCGTGCCTCCGCGCCGGGCTCATCCGTCCACCCAAGCGGAGGTGCGCCCACTCCCAGCGTCGTCAGGCACTGGAAAATGGCGCTGTGCTCGCTGTCCACCGGAAGGATCCGCACGCCCTTCTCACGGGCCAGAGGCATGATCAGGTGCCCCGCGGTCACCAGAGTCTCCTTGTTGGCCAGGGCAATATCCTTCCCCGCTTCGATCGCCGCGATCGTCGGACGGATCCCGATCATTCCGACCACAGCGGTGACGACAGTCTGCGCCGAGACCTCCGTGGCCGCCTCGATCAGGCCGTCCATGCCGGATACCACCTTCACCGGCAGATCCGCCACCGACGTCTTAAGCTCCGCCGCCTTCCGCTCATCCCAGACGCAGGCGATCCGCGGCCTGAACTCGCGGATCTGCTTCTCCAGCATGATAATATTGTGGTCGACGGCAAGGGCCGTCACCTGAATGTCTCCGTTATTCCTTACAATGTCGAGCGTCTGGGTCCCGATGGAGCCTGTGGAACCCAAAACCGATATTTTTCTCATAAAGATTCCCGCTTTCTCATTCTGAGCCGCCCACGCTCCGGCTGCGGCCTTCCTCACCGCCGCGTCATGATCCGTGCCGTCCCGCGCTTCGGCGTTTTATTCCGTCACCGCAGGAATGTGATCGCGAAATAGATCGCCGGCGCCGTGAATATCATGCTGTCGAACCGGTCCAGCACCCCGCCGTGGCCGGGGATCAGATGACCGTAATCCTTCACGTCGTGATTCCGCTTGATGGCCGACGCCGCCAGATCTCCCACCTGGGAAATGACCGCCGCGATGGCGCAGGCCGCGGCGCAGGCCAGCGTAGGATTGCCCACCTCCGCCATGTTGCCGCCCAGAAGCAGCGCGTAGACCAGTCCCAGGGCAGCGCTTCCGGCCACGCCGCCGATGGCGCCCTCAACGGACTTCTTCGGGCTCACGACCGGAGCCAGCTTATGCTTCCCGATCAGCATCCCGACGCAGTAGGCGCAGGTATCGCACCCCCAGGAGCTTATAAAGATCAGCCAGACCAGATATTTGCCGTCCGGCATCCTGCGCACCAGATACAGATACGACAGCATCATCGCCACATAGAAGACACCGAAAAACGCCGCCGTGATCTCCTCCGTCCTGTATTTGGGAAATGTGAACACATAGACGGCCATCAGAAGCATCAGCGCACCGATCGCCATCAGCGTCACATATTTCTCCCATCCCATCCACAGAAGGATATAGTAGTATACCGCCGCGCCGTAACCGATCGCCGCCAGCGGCGTCTTCTCGATCTTCAGGACCCGGTACAGCTCAAAAAGTCCCACCATGGAGATCAGCGCCGTCACGGCAAACAACAGATTTCCGCCTGCCCCCACCACGAGAACCGCCAGAACGATCAGGACGATCCCGCTGATCAGACGTGTCGTAAACATAAGTTCCGTTTCCTCCTACTTTCTGCCTCCGAAGCGCCGTTCCCTCTGATTATACGCCGCAATGGCTTTTTCTAATTCTTCCTGATTGAAATCCGGCCACAAACAGTCGGTCACATAGAGCTCCGCATAGGCCAGCTGCCAAAGCAGATAATTGGACAGCCTCAGCTCCCCGCTTGTACGGATCATCAGGTCCGGATCCGGGATGCCCGCCGTGTCCAGATACTCCGAAAAGGACGCCTCGGTGATGTTCGACACGTCCAGGCCGTTTTCGCGGTAATCTCTGACCACTCTCCGGACCGCGCGGACGATCTCGTCCCTGCCGCCGTAATTGATCGCGACGGTAAACGTGAGGCCGGTGTTGTTCTTCGTGCTCTCCTCCATGCGGTCGATCCCTTCGATGATATCCTGCTCGAACCGGCTCTTCTCGCCGATCATCCGCACACGGACATTATTCTCATTGGCGGTCCTGACGATGCGCCCCATATAATAACGGAGCAGGTTCATCAGAGCCCCGACCTCCTCCTCCGACCGCTTCCAGTTCTCCGTTGAGAAGCCGTACACGGTGAAATACTCAAGGCCCATGCGGGCCACGGCCTCCACGATCTTCTCCAGAGTCTCACAGCCGGCTTTATGCCCCATGGCACGGGGTACGCCATGGCGGGCGGCCCAGCGTCCGTTGCCGTCAAGGATCACCGCCACATGGCGCGGCAGCGTCATATTTTCCAGATCCATATATCCTCCTGTTCGGATAAAAGGGGCGGGAAACCCCGCCCCCCAAACTGTCCTTTCCGCTAGACCGTCATGATCTCCTTCGTCTTGGCCTCCACGGCCTTGTCCACCTTCTCGATCATCCTGTCGGTCAGCTTCTGCATCTTCGTCTCCGCAAGCTTCTGGTCATCCTCCGAGAAATCGCCGGCTTTCTCCATCTTCTTGAACGTCTCGTTGGCGTCCCTGCGGATATTGCGGATGGCTACCTTGGCGGCCTCGCCTTTCTTCTTCACATCCTTGGACAGATCCTTTCTGCGCTCCTCCGTCAGTTCCGGGAACACCAGGCGGATCACGGAACCGTCGTTGTTCGGGTTGATCCCCAGATCCGAGGTCTGGATCGCCTTGCAGATATTCTTGATCAGGCTCTTCTCCCAGGGGGAGATCACGATCATGCGGGCCTCCGGTACGGAGATATTGCCCACCTGCTGGATCGGCGTCGGCGTGCCGTAATAGTCCACCTTGATCTTATCGAGCACATGCGGGTTGGCGCGGCCGGCGCGGATACCCGCGAAATCTTCCTGCAGAACGCTCAGCGTCTTCTCCATCTTGTCCTCATACTGTTTCAGTTCGTCTTCCAACATAAATATACCCCTCCTGTGTGATTATTTTATACGGTCACGATCGTGCCGTTAATCCTGCCCTGCATCGCGTTGGCGATACCGTCCTTCTCATTCAGGTCGAAGACCGCCATCGGGATCTTATGTTCCATACACATGATCGACGCGGTCAGGTCCACGACAGCCAGCTTCCTGTCGATGACCTCCTGGATGGAGACCGTGTCGTAGCGCTTCGCCTGCGGATTCACCGCCGGATCACTGTCATAGACGCCGTCGATGGACTTCGCCAGAAGGATACAGTCCGCTTCCAGTTCCACGGCCCGCAGCGTGATGCCCGTATCCGTGGAGAAATAGGGATGCCCCGTGCCGCCGGCGAAAAACGCCACGCCGCCGCTCTCCATGACGGCAAGCGCCTCGTCCTTGGCAAACAGCGCGGTCATGGATCCGCACGCAAAGGGCGTGAAGATCTTCGTCCTCATCCCGGCGCTGCGGAAGATCTCGGAAACATAGATACAGTTCATAACCGTAGCCAGCATACCGATCTGATCCGCCTTCGTGCGGTCGATGGCGTTCGAGGTGCGCCCGCGCCAGAAGTTGCCTCCGCCGATGACGATGCCGACCTGAACGCCGGCATCCACCGAAGCCTTCACCTGCCGCGCGACCTCCTTCACCGTATCCTCGTCAAAACCGGTCTTCTTCGGACCTGCCAGTGCCTCGCCGCTCAGCTTCAGCAATACACGATTCCATCTGTTCATAGGATGACGCCTCCGGGTCTGTCTGTTTAAACTAAAACTAGCATACCACATATTTCCATATCTGAAAAGGGACAACTTTCTTAAAATCAGTTCTCTCCCCGTTTCCAGGCTTTGATCTCTTCCAGACGCTTCTTCAGCGCGGCCTCCGCCCCCTGTCCGTCCGGCGTGTAGTATTCCCGCCCGGCCAGGGAATCCGGCAGACACTGCATGCGCGCCATCTTCTCCTCGGTATCGTGGGCGTAAATATATCCCCTGCCGTAATCAAGCTCTTTCATCAGCTTCGTCGGGGCGTTGCGGATATTTAACGGCACCGGCTCCGCCAGCATCGTCTCCGCGTCCGCCTTCGCACGGATATAGGCCGCATCCGCCGCGTTGGATTTGGGCGCCATGGCCATATAGATCACCGCGTGGCTCAGGATCACATTGCACTCCGGCATTCCGATGAAATGGCAGGCCTGGTACGCCGCCACCGCCAGAGGCATCGCCTGGCTGTCCGCCAGCCCCACGTCCTCGCTGGCGAACCGCACGACCCGGCGCGCCACATAAAGCGGATCCTCCCCTGCCTCCAGCATTCTGGCCAGCCAGTAGACCGCCGCGTCCGGGTCGGAGTTGCGCATGGACTTATGAAGGGCAGAGATCAGGTTGTAATGCTCCTCCCCCTTCTTGTCGTACAACAGGCTTTTCCTGCCGATGCACTGCCTCAGGGTCTCCATGCTGACCGTAGTTCCGTCGGGACCGATATCTCCGTTGGTCACGGCCATCTCCAGCACGTTCAGCGCCGTCCGGGCGTCCCCGTTGGCGAACTCCGCGATCATATGGATCATATCGTCGGTAATATGGATATTCAGATAGCCAAACCCGTTATCGCTGCGGATCGTCCGGTTCAGAAGCTTCACAAGGTCTTCCGTCTTAAGCGCCTGCAGCACAAAAACCCGGCAGCGGGACAAAAGAGCGCTGTTGATCTCGAAAGACGGATTCTCCGTCGTCGCTCCGATCAGGATGATGCTGCCCTTCTCCACATACGGCAGGAACGCGTCCTGCTGGGCCTTATTGAAACGATGGATCTCGTCCACGAACACGACCGTCTTCGCCCCGACACGGCGGCTCTGCTCAGCCTGGGCCATAACTTCCTTGATCTCCTTGATCCCGCTGGTGACGGCGCTGAAATTGATAAACCGCGCGTTCGTCCGGTGGGCGATGATCCCCGCCAGCGTGGTCTTTCCGACGCCCGGCGGCCCCCAGAAGATCATGGACGGGATCCGGTCCTGCTCGATCAGCTGCCGCAGGATCTTCCCTTCGCCCAGCAGATGCTCCTGCCCCACAAATCCGTCCAGATCTTCGGGCCGCATCCTGCTGGCCAGCGGATGGTACGTCTCCTGCACATCAAAAAGCGACATCTGTTCCATGGACATGATCCTGCTCCTTCTTTCCTCATAACAAAATAACCGGTCAGAACGGTCCCGGACCGCCCTGCCTTTTCCATCATAGCACATTTTCCCGGAAATGGCAATTCTGACGTGCCGGACGGGGCTTTGCAAAGGTATTCCGCCGCGGCGCCGCCTTTCCAAAAAACGCTTTTCATTTTCAGGAAATTAAGATATAATTATCCACTGTAAAAACTGCCGCGAATCAGCGTCAGGATAAAAGGAGTACAATATTATGATAATCAGACGTGCAATTGAACAGGACATGGACGGCATCAACAGCCTTCTCTACCAGGTCTGCCGCGTCCATCAGCAGGGCCGCCCGGACCTCTTCACGGACGGGGGCAAGAAGTATAACGACGACGAGCTTCGGGAGATCATCCATGACGACGAGCGTCCCATTTTCGTAGGCGTCGACGAGGCCGGAAATGTGCTCGGCTACGCCTTCTGCGTCTTCGAGCGCTACGACGGCAGCGGCGCCATGGTAAAGCGCTCCACCCTCTATATCGACGACCTCTGTGTGGACGAGCATATCCGCGGACAGCACATCGGCACGCAGATCTACGACGCGGTCCTCGAATTTGCCCGCCAAAGCGGCTGCTACAACGTGACGCTCAACGTCTGGTACTGCAACCCCTCCGCCATGAAATTCTATGAGGCGCGGGGCTTAAAGCCGCTGAAGCTCGGAATGGAGACCATCCTGTGAACGGCCGCAAATGATAAACCGGGCGCCCCTGCGGACGCCCGGCCGATTGATACCATTCTACTCTTTCTTATGCCCCATACGGCAGCCTGCGCCGCCGGCCGGACTACACTGTCTTATGCTTCGCGATATACACCGGGAAGCTGTCGGTTCCCTTAAGCTCCTTGCCGGCTGTGATCGTCACTTTCTTATCGGTGATCACATACTCCACATTGGCCCCCGCCTCGATGACCGTATCCTGCATGAGCACGCAGTTCTTCACCTTCGCGCCCTTGCCGACCTGCACGCCCCTGAAAAGGATGCAGTTCTCGATCTCGCCTTCAATGATGCAGCCGTCGGCCACCAGCACGTTCTCCGCTTTGGAGCCCTCGATATAACGGGTCGGGTTATCGTCACGGATCTTCGTATAAATGGGACTCGGATCGAACAGCGCGTCCAGATTCTGATCGTCGAGAAGCTTCATGTTCTCGTCAAAGTAGCTCTTCAGGTCGCTGATACGGGCCACATAGCCGTCGTACTTATAGCCATAGACCTTGATCTTGTCCAGATGCGGGGCCAGCATGTCCCTCTCAAAGAACTGATACCCGCGGACACTGGCCACATTGATCAGTTCGATCAGCAGCTCGCGCTTGATCACATAGTAATTCAGGCAGAAATTCGTCACGCCCTCCTGGGTGGAATTCATGTACATATAGTTTACACGCCGGTCGTCATCCATATCGATCGTATAGTACAGATCCACACCCTGTCCATGGACGGCCTTCGCGGAAGCCGGGATCTCCTCCTCCGTATAAGCCACCGTAATATCGGCGCCGCTCTTCATGTGCTGGTCGATCAGGGCGTTGAAATCAAAATTCGCCACAATATTCGTATCCGCCAGAACCACATAGGTCTCCTTCTGGCTGCGGAGAAAATCCAGGATGCTGGCCAGGGCCTCAACGCGGCCGTTGTACAGCTTTACGGTCTTCTCCGCGAAGGGCGGAATGATATTAAGTCCCCCGTTCTTGCGGGCAAGGTCCCACTCGCGGCCGGAGCCAAGGTGGTCCATCAGGGAAAGGTAGTTCCTGCGGACGATCAGGGAAATATTGTCGATGCCGCAGTTTACCATGCTGGAAAGCACGAAATCCACGATACGGTAACGTCCGCCAAAGGGGATCGAGGCCATCAGGCGCTCGTTCACCAGTTCCGGCACCAGAGAATCATAACTGTTGGGGAACAGAACACCCAATACATCTGCGTTCGTATTTACCAC
>CANQGA010000079.1 GCA_947600145.1 uncultured Lachnospiraceae bacterium
AACGTTATATCAGAATCTGCGCGGCGGTGCTTTCGGCCGTCTGTCTGTCGGCCGCGGCAGCCGGCGCGGCCCTGGCTGCCGGTCCCGGAGGCGGCCCTGGGGCGTCAGGGCCGGGCTCAGCGTACAGCGGCGGTCCGGGTCAGTCTCTGTCCCAGGCGGTTTCCTATGATATCCCGGCTCCGGAGGGAGAGCTGAGGGGCGTGTGGATCTCATACCTGATCTGGGATCAGATGCCTGCCGATCAGGCGGGATTTAAGCGGAAAGTCAACGAGATCCTTGACAACTGCAAGGCCTGGGGAATGAACGCGGTTTTTGTCCATGTCCGTTCCCACGGCGACGCCATGTACCCGTCGTCCATTTATCCGTGGTCCAAGTTTGCCGGCGGTACGGACGGCTCCGGAGTGCAGGGGCGCTCCCCGGGCTATGATCCTCTGGCGTATTTTATTCAGGCGGCCCATGAGCGAGGGCTGCAGTTCCACGCGTGGTTCAATCCTTACCGTATCACCGGCTATCTGATGAACTGGTCCGAGGTGTCCAGCATAAGTCCCGCGAAGAGGTGGGCTTTCGACGGCGATCCGTCCAACGACCGGAACGTCCTGTACCATGACGGCGCCTACTATTTTAATCCTGCCTCCGAGCAGGTGCGGCAGATGGTGATCGAGGGCGTCATGGAGGTCGTGAGGGGATACGACGTGGACGGCATCCATTTTGACGATTATTTCTATCCGGAGCTCGACGATACGGTGGAAGGCCGGCAGTTTGACCGCCCGGAATACCTGGCCAGCGGCAGCAGGCAGCCGATCGCCCAGTGGCGCAGGGACCAGGTCAGCGATCTGGTCGGCCGTGTTTACCAGGCGATCAAGGCGGAGAAGCCGCAGGTCGTGTTCGGAATCAGCCCCCAGGGCTATGTGGACCATCTGCGCAGCGATGAGAAGCTGTTTGTCGATATCGACCGGTGGATGTCGGAACCGGGCTACATCGATTATGTGATGCCCCAGCTGTACTGGGGATTTGAGACGAAGACCTCGTCGGGAGCCCCGGCGCCTTACGCGTTCGCGGCGAATCTGAACACATGGCGGAACCTTAAGGCCAAAGGGAATGTGACGCTGTATCTGGGACTCGCCATGTACCGTGCCGGCGTGGATGTCACGGATTATAATGACGTCTCCGAATGGCTGCGGCGCGACGATATCCTGGCCCGTCAGGTGGCGGCGGGGCGCAGCGCGGGGGATGTGAGCGGATACTGTTTCTACAGCTACGATTCATTTCTGCAGCCGGAAGCCGCCGGAGAGGTGAAGAACCTCCTTCCGCTGCTCAGGCAGTGACGGGAACGCGGCGATCCCCTGACAGATCCTGGAATAAAGCGCAAAGAAGTGCAAGAAATAGTGGAAATATGTCACCAAATGGTGTATACTGGTGATAGATTGAATACAAGATATGGAGGACGGGCGATGAAGAAAAGCGTATATATATTAGCGGCTGCCGTGTTGACGGCGATGCTGGCGACAGCCTGCGGCAGCGGGGAGGGGATCATGATCAACGGAACCCTGCCCGCCCAGGAAGGAGAAAGCGGCGGCGCGGATACGTCCGCGGACGGAAGCGAAACGCTGCCCGCGGATGAGACGACATCTGACGGCGGCATTAAGATCGATATCATCACGGGCGAGACCCAGGCGATGACCAGCGAGACTTCTCTTGAATCGCAGACAGAGCCTGAGACGACCCAGGCGCCGACGACGGCGGCTCCCACGACGGCAGCTCCGGCGACGACAGCGGCGCCTGCCACGACGGCAGCTCCGGAGACTACGAAGGCGAAGGAGTACGCGGTCCGCGATGTGAGCAAGACCATGTACGCCAGTTCCTCCGTCCGAGTGCGGGAGAGCTATTCCACTTCTTCAGAGATCCTGGGGGCCCTGGCCGAAGGCGAGAGCGTGACGATCACCGGCGAGTCGGATAACGGCTGGATGCGTGTTAACTGGAAAGGCCTGACAGGCTTCGTATCGAAGAGCTATCTTTCCGATACGCCTCCTGCGACGACAGCGGCGGCGACGGAGAACAGCCGTCCTTCCTCGACACAGAATAACGGCGGGACGCCCGGAACTTCGACTTCGCCGTCTGCGACGAATCCGGGTACGTCCGCAAATCCGGGCACATCCACAGCGCCGGGGACATCGACGGCTCCCGGCGGGGCATCTGCTCCGAGCCCCGGCAATACGCAGGGGCCGGGAGGAACCGCGTCGGCCGGCACAGGAACCGGTACGGCCGCCGGAGCGTCGGGAAGCATTTCCGGCGTAGTGACAGAGGTTACGCCTTCCGGCGTGACGATCAGAACCAATGACGGACAGTCCTACACATTTGACTGGAACGGCAACGCGCCGTCCCTGGTGACATCCGGCGACCAGGTTCAGGTCTATTATCAGGGCAGTTCCGTTGTACAGCTGGTGAAGTAACTGCCCGTCCCGTTTTACCGGGCGGGCCGAAGAAAGAGCAGACAGTATGAGGTTGGGGGTGCATAACATGAAGATTATCTTTGCGATCGTAGGTTCCGATGACGGTACCAGGGTGACGGACGCGCTGAACGAACACGGATTCGGCGTGACCAGACTGGCGACGACCGGCGGTTTCCTTAAGAAAGGGAACGCCACGCTTATGATCGGTACGGAAGAGGAGAAGGTGGATGAGGCGATCCGCCTGATTCAGGAGACATGCGGAAAGAGGCAGAAGATCACATGCAATGTACCTACGCCCAATGTGGCTTCCATCTCGGCCGGCTATATGATGATGCCGATGGCGGTGGAGCTGGGCGGAGCTACGATCTTTGTTACGGATGTGGAACGGTTTGAGAAGATCTGACCGGACGAACGGCAGAGAAGCAGAAAGAACCGGCCGGCAGCGGATGAAGCTGCCGGTCGGTTTCTATTTCCATGCGCGCAGAACGCCGGTGACGTTCTGCATGTATTTCCATGCGATCAGGGCGCCAGTGACGTTCTGATCGTATTTCCATGCGTGCAGAACGCCGGTGACGTTCTGCACGTGTCTCAGAACATCTGGCGGATAAGAGGAATCTTCCTGCCGAGAAAGACACCGACGCAGGCAATGGCGGTGATCAGCAGGGCTTCCGCCAGATTGACGACCCATCCGTTCCACGGATCGAAAAGGACGAACAGCCGTCCGCCGAGGATGGCCATGATCGGCAGATGCATGCAGAAGATCCCCATGGTGGAGGTCCCGACCACCCTGGAGAACCAGCGGAGCGGAGCGGAGGAAGCGGCCGGGATCCGCTGCGCGAACAGGAAGAGACCGCAGGAGAGAACCATTGTGGAGATCCAGTAATACCCGCTGACGATGTGGGTATTGCCCCATACCAGCAAACCGGACTGAAGATATTTGATGACGACCAGCCCCGAAAGACCAAGAACCATCATGATCCCGGGAGCGGCTTTGCCGAACCGTTCCCCGCGTTCCGTCAGCTCCGCGCCCAGAAGGAAGTACAGCAGATAATTGGAGTGGTTCAGGTTAAACGGGGAGATCTGGGCGAACGTTGTGACGTTCAGCACATTTTTGCCCATCAGCCCGCACAGTTCGGTGATCAGCAGCTGTCCGTCGGTCAGCAGCTGGTTAAACAGAAACAGGACCGCCATGATGTAGAGGATCACCGGACGGCTGTGCTCGCGGCACAGATGCAGGAGCGGGGCGACCATCAGAACGACAAGCAGTGCTTCCATGAACCAGAACAGGTCGACCGGGATTCCCTCGATGCGCTGAAAGAAGAAGATAAAGGACAGCGCTGCCCGCAGGGAACCGCCGGTGCCGATGCTCAGAAAGACGCCGTAGAACAGCAGGTAGACAGCCCGCCAGGCCGCCAGAACAAAGTAGGTTCTGATGATGCGGGCGGCATGGTGTCTGAGATTCAGCGGCCTGGCGAAGAAAACCGCGCCGGAAGCCATGAAGAAGCAGGGCACCGCCGCATGACAGGCCAGCGTCCAGAGACTGTCGGCGAAGCTGTCCGGATTCAGCCGTATATTGTGAAAGAAGACGACCAGGATGATGGAAATGCCTTTCAGAAAGTCCAGGGACAGATTGCGTCCTGCGGGCCGGATCCCCCGGCTGTCGTGTGTATGATCAGGTGCGGAAGCCATATCGTTCCTCCTTTGCGGTTTGTATTTGTCTGCGGTCAGTCATGCGCCGCGGCCAGACCTGACCGATACTGCTTCGGCGACATCTGGTAATATTCACGGAAGATCCGGTGAAAATAACTGGTATTGTCATAGCCTACGGCGGCGCAGATATCCGAAACGGCAAGCTTTGTGCTCTGCAGCAGGAACGCGGCCTGGTTCAGCCGCTTGATCTGCAGAAGCTCTTTATAGGTGCGGCCTGAAAGCCGTTTGATGGTCCGGCTCAGCCACGGAACGTCGTAACCCAGGATCGCGGCAAGCTCAGTCAGCTCGCCGTCCCGGTAATTCTCGTCGATGTAGCGCAGGACCTGAAGGATCAGCTGCTGCTCAAAGGATTGAGACGCGGAGCAGATGCGTTCGGTGTGGTGCGTCAGCAGAAGGAACAGGAGCCCCATCGTGATCTGATTGACGCTTCGTTTGTCCGGCTGATTGTTTAGAAGAGTCCAGACCATATTTTCCACCAGATTCTGGACAGGCAGAACGTCGGCCACCTGGAAATGCAGGTAATTGCCGAAGAGGTTCTCCTGGCGCAGGCAGCTGATCAGGAAATCCCGCAGGATATTCTCCTCCTCCCCAAGCATCTGAAAGGCAGTGTCAAAGAACTCCGGAAGGATAATGAAATTCACGGCGATGTCGTTCTGCCCGGCCGGCAGGATCTCCTGAACCGCGTTCTGGTTCAGGAACAGAAGCTCGCCGGTGCGCAGAAGGACGCGGCTGCCGTCAATGATGTGGGTGGTCTGTCCCTGGCACATATAGATGACCTCCACGTAATTGTGGCGGTGCTTCGGAAAATGGACGAACCGGGTGTGGGGACGGATCCGGATCAGCTTGCCGTGCTCCAGCATCTTGCCGCTTTCAATGACCATCGGGCCGCTGCGGGCAGAGTAGAGGGAGGCGTCAATTTCGCTCCGGCCGTCAAGGATCGCCTGTTCTTCCTCGGTAATGACGCTCAGGCGTTCAAGAAGCTGCTGATTCATATGGGCTCCTTTCGGGGGTTCCTGATTCTTTCAGTATAGCACAATTATCCTCCGAGTGCAAATGAGGTCGTTTTTTTCGTAAAACAAGACCTTTATTTCCTGAAAAATGCGCGTTATAATAGAATCAGTTTACAGAAGGAGGAGGGCTCATACGATGACGCAGTATTATCTGGCGGTGGATATCGGGGCTTCCAGCGGAAGGCATATCCTGGGAAGCGTACAGGACGGGAAAATGGTTCTGGAAGAGGTCTACCGTTTTCCCAACGGGATGAAGAAGGCGGACGGGCATCTGTGCTGGGATACGGAAGAACTGTTCGGTCATATCCTGGAGGGAATGAAACGATGCCGTGAACTCGGGCGTATCCCGGTCAGCATGGGGATCGACACCTGGGGAGTGGATTTTGTGCTGCTGGATGCGAACGACAGGATCGTTGGCAATGCCGTCGGCTATCGGGACGGCCGGACGAAGGGGATGGACGACGAAGTCTATAAGATCATCTCCCAGGACAGGCTCTATGAGCGGACCGGCATCCAGAAAGCAATCTTCAACACGGTCTATCAGCTGATGGCGGTAAAGAAGCAGCATCCGGAGTATCTTAAGCAGGCGGAATCATTTCTGATGGTCCCGGATTATTTCCATTTTCTGCTGACGGGAGTGAAGAAGCAGGAATATACGGAGGCGACCACGAGTCAGCTGGTGAATCCCCACACGAAGCAGTGGGATATGGAGCTGATCGGAATGCTCGGTTACCCGGCCCGGTGGTTCGGCCCGCTCTCGGTTCCCGGCACCGTGGTCGGAGAGCTGACTCCGCAGGTTCAGGCAGAGGTGGGCTTTTCGTGTCATGTGGTTCTTCCGCCCACCCATGATACCGGTTCCGCAGTTGCGGCGGTACCTTCCAATGAAGACGATGTTCTCTATATCAGCTCCGGTACCTGGTCTCTGATGGGCACGGAGCGGATGGAAGCCGACTGCTCTTCTGAGAGCATGAAGCGCAACTTTACCAATGAGGGCGGTTATGACTATCGGTTCCGGTACCTGAAGAATATCATGGGCCTGTGGATGATCCAGTCGGTGAAAAAGGAACTGGCGGAGGCCGGGGAGGATTATTCGTTCGGCAGGCTGTGTGAGATGGCTTCCCGCGAGACGATCCCTTCCATCGTGGCGTGCAACGACGACTGTTTTCTGGCGCCGGACAGCATGATCCGCGCGGTACAGGATTTCTGCAGGGCGTCCTCCCAGCAGGTGCCGCAGACCGCGGGCGAGCTGGCGGCGGTGATCTACAACAGCCTGGCCCAGTGCTACGGCGAGACGGTCGAGGAGCTTGAGCAGGTGACCGGGAAGCATTACCGGCAGGTACATATCGTGGGAGGCGGCGCAAACGCGGATTATCTCAACCGGCTGACGGCGAGATACACGAAGCGGCCCGTGTACGCGGGGCCGACGGAGGCGACGGCTATCGGAAACCTGACGGCCCAGATGATAAGAGCCGGGGAGTACGCCGGTCTGACGGAAGCGAGAGAGGCGATCTTTAAGTCGTTTGAGGTGAAGGAGTATCCGGTTTCCGGGCAGGAATGACGTCGAAAATATTTTATTGTAGGAGGAGAATACGATGAAAGTATTGGATGCGGAATTTGTACAGGGTTTTATCAGAGTATGCGACGATGGGTTCCATCAGAACTGGCATGAGAGGAACGGCGGCAATCTGAGCTACCGGATCAAGCCGGAGGAGATCGGGGCGGTGATGGAGGATCTGAATGAGGACAAGCCGTGGCAGCCCATCGGCACCAGTGTGCCGGATCTGGCGGGAGAGTATTTTCTTGTAACCGGAAGCGGCAAGTATTTTCAGAATGTAAAGCGCGAGCCGGAGGCCAACATCTGTATCATCGAGGTGGACGGCAAAGGTGAGAATTACCGGATCCGCTGGGGACTGGTGAAGGGCGGGCGTCCCACCAGCGAGCTTCCTTCCCATCTGATGAACCTGGAAGTGAAGAAGAAAGTGACGAACGGCAGATACCGGGTGGTCTATCACGCTCATCCGGCCAACACGGTGGCGCTGACCTTCGTGCTGCCGCTGGAGGACGAGGTGTTCACCCGGGAGATCTGGGAAATGATGACCGAATGTCCGGTGGTATTCCCGGACGGCATCGGCGTTGTGGGCTGGATGGTGCCCGGCGGCCGTGATATCGCGGTGGCGACCAGCGAGCTGATGAAGAAGTATGACGTGGCGGTCTGGGCGCATCACGGCATGTTCTGCACGGGTGAGGATTTTGACTCGACCTTCGGACTGATGCACACGGTGGAGAAGGCGGCGGATATTCTGGTGAAGGTCCTTTCCATGGGCCAGGGCAAGCGGCAGACCATTACGCCGCAGGATTTCCGGGATCTGGCGGTGGACTTCAAGCTGACGCTGCCGGAGAAATTCCTGTATGAGAAGTAGGATAGGGAGCGCAAAAGATACGCGTGACAGGAGATGAGCGGACGGAAGATACGCGTGACAGGCCGGGAGCCGGGACACATCCCGGACGCTCATGACTCCGAAGGGAAGTCTTTCTAAATTCAAAAATGCCGGTTTGAGGGCGGAGGCAAATTCGCGAGAATTTCTGAAGAAATTCTCGCTCAGATTGCCGCTCCGCCCGTGACTTGTAGTCACGGGCGGAGTCCCTCAAACCGGCGTTTTTTCATTAAGAAAGACTAACCCTTCTCCGTAAATCGCGTTCGGGATGTGTCCCGGCTCCCGGCCTGTCACGCTGTGTTTCTACGGGCGGCGGGTGAAAACGCCGGAAGATATTCCAGCACGGTACTATGTGCGCGAAACAGTATGGCCGAGCTTCATTGATCTTTTAACGCGGTTTTCACGTCTTTGCGGAACTTTTTCCAGGCGTCTTCGTGATCTACGAAATACCGGGGGCATCCTTTGCCGTTCACGTCATAATGGCGGATCACGTCTTTCTCGTCCAGGTCCAGCTCGCCGCAGAGCCAGGCGGTCAGCTTCACCAGCGAGTCATAGGACGCGTCGGTGAACTTCCCGGTCTCGTCCGGGTGGCAGACTTCGATGGTGACCGTGTCGAAGTTTCTCGGCGCGTTGGCATACGAGATCTCGCTGATAGGGATGCACTGGATGACCTCGCCTTCCAGTCCTACGATGAAATGACTGGAGGAGGACGCGCCGCCCTGCTCCGGGTCCTGGTCGGCCAGACTGTCGAAATACCTCCGGTTGGAGTCGGCGGAAGTGCCCGGATTGCCTACATAATGGATCACGATATTCTTCACTTCCCGCATGGAAACGTCCGGGCGGGAGAAGATGTTCTTCCGGATCAGCTTCTGCTCGATCCATTCCGGTGCTTTGATCGCTTTCAGGTCTACCGTATAGGGCGCTTCATATCCCCAGATCCGGTAACCGATCCCCGTTCCCGCGCCCAGACCGACGAGAAGCAGGATCGCCGGAAGAAGGAACGGAAGGATCCGGTCGATGGGGCGCTGCCTGCGGCTGCGGGGCGGAACAGTCTGCGTTTCCGGCTTGAACCGCGGACGCGCGGCCCGGTCTGCGGGACGCTGTGATTCCCGGAACGTATCCGACCGCTGCCGCGGCGGGGCGGCGGGCTTGGGGTTAGGGATCCCGGAAGCTTCATCCGGGACTTCTGTTGTGATATCATTCATAAGATCATCCTGCATGCTGTCCATCTCTCTTTCACCGGCGGTCCTGCGGACCGTCTGTATTTTTCTTATTATAGCATAGCGGCGGTTGAAAGACAAATTGTTTTGCGCTTTAAATTCCCGCTTTCGGCGCTTTCTCAAATGCCGCGGAAAAGGTTTTTCAAAAAAATAAAAATTACCTCTGTACAAATGTGCCTTTTTGTGGTATTCTCTTAAAGTACCAAATCTGCCGGGACGGATCGTTCCCGAAGCAGATCGGCGCGTGGGGCATTAGCGCAGTTGGGAGCGCGTTTGAATGGCATTCAAAAGGTCGTGGGTTCGAATCCCATATGCTCCATTGAAAAGTCCGTATTTACGGGCTTTTTTATTTTGCGCCGCGTTCCGCTGGCAGAAACTGGATGGCAGAAGAAAGGAAAATATGGTGATACTCTATTCAGACAGGAAATCGAGAGGAGATCACCATGACACTGAATGAATACACGACCGCGCATCTGGGACGTTCTATCGAGAAGCTAAGCGACCGGGAGCTGTATGAGGCGCTCCTTTCCATGATCCGGGATGCCGCGCAGGCGAAAACCGACGCCGCGTGCCCCGGGAAAAAGAAGCTCTATTACATCTCTGCCGAATTTCTGGTCGGCAGGCTCATATCCAACAACCTGATCAATCTGGGTATCTACGATTCCGTCCGGGATGAACTGGCTGCCGCCGGCCGTGATATCAGCCGTCTTGAGGAGATGGAACCGGAACCGTCGCTCGGGAACGGAGGCCTTGGCCGCCTGGCTGCCTGCTTTCTTGATTCGATCGCCACGATGGGGCTTTGCGGCGACGGAATTGGTCTGAATTACCACCTGGGGCTGTTTAAACAGGTATTTGAGAACAATCTTCAGCGGGAAATGCCGAATCCCTGGATAGATTCTCCCACCTGGCTGACAAAGCGTGATATCAGTTATACGGTCCGGCTTGGTAACCTGACAGTCAGATCAAGTTTATATGATATAGCGATTATAGGTTACGAAAACAGGACAAACCAGCTTCACCTGTTCGATCTGGACAGCGTGGATGAGGGGATCGTGACGGAAGGCATTTCCTTCGACAAAAACGATATCGAAAAGAACCTGACCCTGTTTCTCTATCCGGACGACAGCGATGAAGCGGGGCGCCTGCTGCGTATTTTCCAGCAGTATTTTATGGTCAGCAATGCCGCCCAGTATATTCTGGATGAATGCGCTTCCAGGGGCTGCACGCTTCATGATCTGTATGACTACGCGGTGATCCAGATCAATGATACGCATCCGGCGATGGTGATCCCGGAACTGATCCGGCTTCTGACGGAGCGGGGGATCGGATGGGACGAGGCGGTCGACATCGTCACGAAGACCTGCGCGTATACCAATCATACGATCCTGGCGGAGGCTCTGGAGAAATGGCCTGTCCGTTATCTGAAAAAGGTTGTGCCTCAGCTGGTCCCGATCATTGAGATCCTGGATGACCGTGTCCGCCGCCGTTTCCATGATGAGTCCCTGGCCGTCATTGACCGGGAAGACCGGGTACACATGGCCCACATCGCCATCCATTACGGCTTCAGCGTCAACGGTGTGGCCTATCTGCATACGGAGATCCTCAAGAGTACGGAACTGAACCGTTTCTACCGGGTCTATCCGGAGAAATTCAATAATAAGACCAATGGGATCACCTTCCGCCGATGGCTTCTGCACTGCAATCCGCTGCTGACGGACTGGATCGCGTCCCGGATCGGAGACGGATTTAAACGGGACGCCAGGGAACTGACGAAGCTGACCGCGTTTCTGGACGATGAGCGCGCGCTTAAGGAGCTTCTGGCTGTCAAGCAGCAAAACCGTGAAGCGCTGAAACAGTATCTGCGGGAGAACCTGGCGATCGAGATCGACGCAGCTTCGATCCTGGATGTGCAGATCAAGCGGCTTCATGAGTACAAGCGGCAGCAGCTGAATGCGCTCTGCGTGATCAGGAAGTATCTGGAGATCAAGGCCGGCAGGCTTCCGAAATGCCCCATTACCGTGATCTTCGGCGCGAAAGCGGCCCCGGCTTACGTGATCGCCAGGGATATCATCCATCTGATCCTGTGCCTGTCGCAGCTGGTGAACGGTGACGCGCAGGTGAGTCCGTATCTGAAGGTGATCATGGTGGAGAATTACAATGTGACCCTGGCAGAGAAGCTGATCCCGGCCTGCGACATTTCCGAGCAGATATCCCTGGCATCCAAAGAGGCCAGCGGGACCGGCAACATGAAGCTCATGCTGAACGGCGCAGTGACCCTGGGGACGCTGGACGGCGCCAATGTGGAGATCGCGCAGCTGGTGGGTATGGACAATATCTACATCTTCGGCGAGACCAGCGAGCAGGTCATAGCCCACTATGTGAAGGGGGATTACCGCCCCGGGGCGTTCTATGAGAAGGATCCGGTGATCAGGGAGACCGTGGATTTCATTGTAAGTCCCCAGATGCTCAGGATCGGGCGTGAGGAGAATCTGAGGCGGCTTCACGGGGAGCTTCTGGGCAGGGACTGGTTCATGACGCTTCTGGATTTCGAGGAGTATGTGCGTACGCGGGAACGGGCGTATGAGGATTTCAATGACCGGATGGGCTGGGCGCGGAAGATGCTGGTCAATATAAGTCATGCCGGCTACTTTTCTTCGGACCGCACCGTCGGGGAATACAATCGGGATATCTGGCGATTGTGATTGTCCTTTCCGGGAAAATATGCTAGAATAGACGGAAGAGCTGAAGAGCGCAAGGAGATACAGAATGGAGCGGATAACGGATTTTTGCGGCAGGAATGAGAGATATCTGTGGGTCGGGATACTGATCCTGTATCTCGCGTTCATTTATCATAATTCCCTGACACCGGCAGCGGTGTCCTCACAGCAGAGCGGGACGGTTCTGGCAATGCTCAGGTCGCTGGCCGCGAAGCTTGGGATCAGCGCCTCCGGACTCACGGAACATTTTGTGCGCAAATCAGCGCATTTTGCCGAGTTCGCGCTTCTGGGCCTGCTGCTGTGGAATTGCCTGCGAAGCTTCTGTCTGACGACGCCCCTGTGGGTGACGTCAGAGGCATTTATGAGCGTTCTGTTTCCGCTCCTGGACGAGACGGTGCAGCTGTTCACGGAGGGGCGGTCCGCCCAGGTGGACGATGTATGGCTGGATATCGCCGGCGTCTGCGCGGGAACTCTGTTCATGGTTCTGTTATGGGTGCTTTTCGGCAGGGGAAAGTGAGCGTATCAGGGCCGCCGGCAGGGAGAACCGGCGGGCTCTGCCGGACCGGCGCGGGCGCAGGCTGTGACAAAAGGGATTTATTAAGGGGGGATTCCAGAGAATGACTGAATTCCTGGTAAGGCGTTTTGTGAAAAACCATGAACAGACCGACGACGCGGGGGTCCGCACCGCTTATGGTATTCTGGCCAGCGCGGTCGGGATCTTCTGCAATCTTATCCTGTTTGCGGCAAAGCTCGCCATCGGGCTTCTGTCCGGCAGTATTTCGATCATGGCTGACGCGTTTAATAATCTGTCCGACGCGGCCAGCTCGATCGTGGGTTTTGTCGGCGTTAAGATGGCGGAGAAACCGGCGGATGAGGATCATCCGTTCGGCCACGGCCGTATCGAGTACATCGCCGCGTTTATTGTGGCCTTCTTTGTGATCCAGGTAGGGCTGGAGCTGTTCAAAACTTCTGTCGGAAAGATCCGGCATCCGGCGGAGCTTGCGGTGAACGGTACGGCCGCAGTAGTCCTGATCCTGTCGGTATTTGTCAAATGCTGGCTGGCCGCATTCAACCGCACGCTTGGACGGCGTATCCATTCAACGGTTATGACCGCTACGGCCGCGGACGCGCTCGGCGATGCGGCGGCGACCTCGGCCACGGTTCTTTCTCTGGCTGTATTCCTGATCTGGAAGGTGAATATCGACGGATTTGTGGGAATTCTGGTCTCGGCCGCGGTCATGCTGGCCGGGTTCGGCATCGCCCGCGACACGCTGGAGCCTTTAATAGGCGCGCCGATCGATCCGGCCGTCTATCGGAAGATTACGGATTTCGTGGAGAGTTATGACGGCATCATCGGGACGCACGACCTGATCGTACATAATTACGGCCCGACGCGCAGCATGGCTACGATCCATGCGGAAGTCTCCGGTGATGTGGATGTGCGGGTCAGCCATGAGCTGATCGACCGCATCGAGAGGGACTGTCTCGGCACGGTCGGGATCTTTCTGGTGATCCATATGGATCCGGTCGAGACCCACGATGAGCGGACAGACCGGTATCGGCAGATGCTGGACGAAGTCCTCGGGCGGCTGGACGCGCGGCTGAGCTTTCATGATTTCCGGGTGATCGACGGAACGGAACGGATCAATCTGATCTTTGATCTGGTGGTTCCGCGTGATTATAATGAAGGAATGCGGGACACAATAAGGGAAAAGGTTTCGGATGAGGTGCACAGGGCCGACCCAAGATGTTATTGTGTCATGACCATAGAGAATACGTACTGCGCGCAGCCTCCGGAGCCGGATTAAGGTCCCGGAGGTTTTTTATGCGGAAAGTCCATGCGAAGAACCATCAGAATGAAACCCCGTCCGACGTAGCGGATCGAAAGCCCAGCAGACCGGACCTGCCGCCCGACGGTCATGATCAGGCCGTTTACGACAGGCTTCTTCGGCGCATGCAGCAGGGCGACCGGGCGGCGTTTCAAAGTCTCTATGAAGCCGCGGCCCGGGCGGTGTACGCCTACGCGCTTTCGATCCTTCAGAACCGTGACGACGCCGAGGAGGCGATGCAGGACACGTTCCTGACTGTCTGGACGCAGTGCGGCTCCTATGTTCCGTCCGGCAAGCCGCTGGCATGGATCTTTACCATTACCCGCAACCGGTGCTATGCGTTTCTCCGGCGGCGGGCCCTTCATCCGTCCCTGAGCCTGGAGGAACTGGAGGACGCAGGCCAGCCGTGGCAGCCGTCCGCTGAGGATTCGGCTCTTGCCGCGTCCGCCATGCGTCAGTCCCTGCTGACGGCCCTGTCCCATCTTACGGAGCAGGAGAGGCGGCTGATCTATCTCCATATCGTCGCGTCTCTCAGGCATCGGGAGATCGCGGCTGCCCTGCACCTGCCGCTCTCAACGGTGCTGTCCAGATACCACCGCGCGATCAGAAAGCTGAGGCAGGAACTGCTTTAGGAAACATTTGCGTGAAGTGAAAAGTTAACTTCCACTTCTAAAAGTTCCGACAGAAAAGTTGCCGTTAGTGTTGCAGGAAAGGATATT
>CANQGA010000080.1 GCA_947600145.1 uncultured Lachnospiraceae bacterium
TGGAGAAGATCTTCTATGAAAGTTGGTGAAACACCAGGAAATGGAGAAGAATCACCAACTTTTAGAGAAGAACCGAATTAAATACTGAAAAGACAGAGTACATGATATATATGGACTGATTATGAGAAAATGATATGACGATTAATGACATATTTATTATTACGGTGGTTGATTTGTCAAAGAACTATCCTTATGAGATTCGATGGCCGTCTTTGTCTGTGCTATCATGCAATGCTCTTAAATATGTGTTTATAAATTTACGCTTTGTCATTGATTTTCAGTACCAAGAATTTGTTAACTGGTAATCGTATATTTGTATTGATAGGGCAATAATGTATTGGAATTAAGCAAGAGGTTTTTGCTAATGTGGTTTGCATGTGTTCAATCGAGAATACCTTTGATGATAAAATCAATACGTCAATACCACTGCAGTATAATACACTGGCTTTTCCTTTACTCTGTCGGGAGCGCGATGAGAGGTTTACGGATATAGAAAATGAATTTCGGATTATAGCGTTTGATTGCCCAAGATTTAGAGCAGGAGTAATGAAACAGATTTCGAGAGACGCGGTGATTACAACTTTAGATGGAATTAAGTACAAAGGTACGTTGACACCAGGTGAAATTATCGTTTTTAAAAGTGATATATTAGCGCTCAGTGCTCCTCATAAATCATTGGACGAGATTATATATGAATCACAAGGGCGGGTGACGTTAAACAGTCGGTTTAAATCTATAGATATAAGGGATATCGCAGCTGATTACAGATATATAGGCGGAAAGGCTGAATGCGAGAGATGACTCATTAACGAGATGCTTATCTGTAAGCCACAGGATATATTTGTGGATCGTACTATAATGAAATCATACAGAAAGGACGAGCTGACTAATGTTATGTATGCTTCAGGACATCAGAATGTGGAATACTGATAAAGACATTGTGATGACAGGCGTAATTGGTCTGATATGTAGCATGGCAGACTTTTATCATGATATTTCCTGATCGGTTAGCAATTCGGTCAGTAAATATAATATCAAATTCAGAAACGAAAAGGAGATCATTATATCATGAAAGACAAATTATTTAAAATGGGAGCTTTTGCCTATTTCTTTACCTGCAGCACTATGCTGTTCTCTAACACGGCCCATGCCTACATCGACCCGTCAACCACAACCTATATTATCCAGGCCGTTGCAGGTGTGCTGATTGCAATCGGCGCCTCAATCACTATCTTCCGTCACAAGATTACTGCAGCATGGCGCAAGTGGTATTATGGACGTTTGGCAAAAAAGAATGAGAAGGAGCGCACGGGAGAGAAGGAAGCTGCGGCTGGGAAATAACAGCGCTTCCCAAACGTATATTTCAACCTGCGGAGGGAGACTGCTTCGAGTGGTCTTTTTTTATTGCAGAAAGACATGTACATGAACACAAGCAACCGGAAAAGAGGTACATACATTTGGACGCAATTGTAAGTTTCCTGGGGGATATCCTCGGCCATGTGATGAAGTTCTGCTATGACATGGTGCCGAACTATGGTCTGGCGATCCTCCTATTCACGATCCTGGTGAAGATCATCCTTCTGCCAGTTTCCATCATGCTCCATAAAAATTCCATCAAGATGGTGAAGATGCAGCCGGAGCTGAATTTCATCAAGGCTAATAACTTCGGTGCCACAGATCAGATCGGTGAGGAGCAGCTGAAGCTCTATAAGAAATACAACTACCATCCCATGCTGGGGTTAGTGCCGCTGGCTACACAACTGATTCTGCTGATGGGTGTTATCGATGTGATCTATAAGCCGCTGCGGCATATCCTTCGTTTCCCTGCGGATCAGGTCGCTGAGGCCGAGGCTCGGTTCATCAGCCTGACCGGCATGAACCCGGAGACCCGTACTGTCCAGATTGCCATTGTCGACGCGGTGCGCAATGGGAAATATTTGGATGAGATGGGCGCCATTCTGGGGCAGGACGCCCTGGCACGGATGCAGGCGTTTCATATGAATTTCCTGGGCCTCAATCTGGCGGATATTCCCAGCCAGGTGGGCGGGGCGCTGATTCTGGTTCCGCTGTTGGCGGCGTTCTGTGCGTGGCTTTTGTGCGAGGTTCAGAACCGCGTGAATGTGCTCCAGTCCGAGCAGGGAAAGGTGAATAAGGTCGGGACCATGCTGCTGTCGGTGGGACTTTCCCTTTATCTTGGGTTCTTTGTCCCGGCCGGCGTCGGCGTGTACTGGATGTACGGGAACCTGACCGCGATCCTGCAGTTGTTCTTCCTGAACGCGATCATCAGCCCTAAGAAGTATATCGACTACGAGCAGCTGGAGAAGAGCAAGGTCGCGTTGGCGAAGGTTTCCCGGCGTGCGAAAGCGAATAAAAGACTGTTTGAGAAAGACCCGTACAGGGATAAGGAGAAGCAAGATTATAAAGCCTTTTACAAGATTCATAATAAGAAGCTTGTTTTTTATTCCGAGAAGAACGGATTCTATAAATATTTCCGGAATGTAATCGAGTATATCCTTGAGAATTCGGACATCGAGATCGACTATGTTACGAGTGATCCGAAGGACGCTATCTTTGAAAAGACTTCTGATCGATTCAGGACATACTATATTGGGCCGAAGCGTTTGATTTCGTTCATGATGAAGATGGATGCGGATGTGGTGGTGATGAGCACGCCGGATCTGGAGAAATACCAGATCAAGAGGTCTTTGGTGCGCAACGATGTGGAATACATATATTTACCGCATGGCGTTAACAGTGCCAATATTTCCCTGCGAACGGGGGCATTGGATCATTTTGATACGCTCTTCGTACCCGGTCCGCTGGGAATACAGGAGATACGTGCTATGGAGAGGGCTCGTGGAGCAAAAGAAAAGAATCTAGTGGGATGGGGCTCCAGTGTAATTGATAATATGCAGCAGGAATATGAGAGACTGAAGAAATCCGGAGATGACGGTCAGGTAAAGACAATTCTGATTGCACCGTCTTGGCAGGAAGACAACTTGATAGATCTTTGTATTGAGGGAATCCTTGACAGGCTGTTGAAGACAGAATATACGGTAATCCTGCGTCCGCACCCGCAGTATTTGCGGTATGAATCAGAGAGGATTGAGATGCTGCGCACTAAGTATTCGGACAGACGCAATTTTATTCTCCAGACCGATTTTTCATCGAACTCAACTGTATATCAGGCGGCGCTGTTAATCACAGACTGGTCCGGGATTGCGTTTGAGTATTCCTATGCCACATTAAAGCCAACACTGTTCATCAATACGCCTATGAAAGTAATGAATCCTGAATGGAAACAGGTAGATTTTGTGCCTATGGACATTGCTGTCCGTGATCAGATCGGGAAAGCTCTTGATCCAGATAAACTGCAGGATATAGTGACTGTGGCAGATGACCTGATTCAAAACAGGGATACTTATGCGGACAGGATAAAGGATGCAAGAAATCAATGGATTTACAGCCCGGGGCATAGCGGAGAAGTAGGCGGCCGATACATTATTCAGACAGTACAGCGGATAGAAGATAACAAAGAGGATTACTTAAAGTATCTGTGAATACGGAGGAGGAAGGTATATGCAGGCAATTATTCTGGCAGCAGGTATGGGACGCCGTTTGAAGGAACTGACTCAGAACAATACGAAGTGTATGGTAAAAGTGAACGGTGTGACACTGATCGACCGTATGCTCCACCAGATAGAAACACAGCATCTTTCGAGGATTGTTATTGTAGTAGGATATGAGGGGCAGAAACTAATCGACTACATAAACACGTTGGGAATACAGACTCCGATTGTGTATGTGAACAATCCGATTTATGACAGGACGAACAATATTTATTCCCTGGCGCTTGCCAGGGATTATCTTTGCCAGGATGACACGCTTCTGTTTGAATCGGATCTGATCTTTGAGGATGCAGTGGTCGAAACACTGATCAATGATCCCCGCGATACACTTGCTTTGGTGGACAAGTATGCGGCCTGGATGGACGGTACCTGTGTGAAGCTCGCAGATGATGACACCATCGAAGCTTTTGTGCCAGGAAAAAAGTTCAAGTTTAGTGAGATAGGCCAGTATTACAAAACAGTGAATATTTACAAGTTTTCCAGACATTTTTCCGAGACTCATTATGTACCGTTTCTTAATGCGTACCAGTCTGCATTGGGTGAGAATGAATATTATGAGCAGGTTCTGCGGGTAATCACGATGCTGGATGATCCAGTGATCAAGGCCAAACGGCTTAACGGTCAGAAATGGTATGAGATTGATGATATCCAGGATCTGGATATCGCAGAGTCAATCTTTACACCGGATGAAGACATACGAGTGGGCCTGCTGCAGGGAAGATACGGCGGTTATTGGCGCTATCCAGATCTGGTCGATTTCTGCTATCTGGTGAACCCATATTTTCCCCCACAGCGGATGATCGATGAGATCCAAGCCAGTTTTACGGCATTGCTTACCCAGTATCCTTCGGGAATGAAAGTAAATTCGCTTCTGGCAGCTAAGAATTTTGGCGTCCGTCAGGAAAATATTCTGGTGGGCAATGGGGCAGCGGAGCTCATAAAAGGGCTGATGGAAGTATTACCGGGAAAGGTCGGTATCGTCCGTCCGACATTTGAAGAGTATTCGCATCGGAAGGCAGAGGAGGATATAATTGCCTACTGGCCGCAGAATGACGATTATTCCTATGGCTATAAGGACCTGACAGCATTCTTTGCAAACAAAGAGATAGCATCCCTTGTTGTCATTAACCCGGATAATCCTTCTGGTAATTACGTGGAGAAAAGAGATATTCTCCGATTGATTGCTTGGACGAAAGAACGTGGTATCCGCCTGGTGGTTGATGAATCATTTTCTGATTTTGCGGAGGAGCCTGACAATACCCTTTTCGATAACCAACTTCTTGCAGGCAATCCGCATCTGTTCGTGATGAAGAGCATTTCGAAATCGTATGGCGTCCCTGGCCTGAGGTTAGGTGTATTGGCGTCAGGGGACACGGAGACTATCAGCAGGTTGAAAAAGGACGTGGCAATCTGGAACATCAATTCTTTTGCCGAATTTTATATGCAGATTGAAGAGAAATATAAAAAGGATTATGTGGCTGCGCTTGACCTCTTCCGGGAGGAGAGAAAACGCTTTGTTGATGCACTTTCTGCTGTGGCTGGTCTGCGGGTGATACCGTCTCAGGCCAATTTCATTATGATTGAAATCGTGAATGGGGTCAGCGCTGAGGAGCTGACGCGAAGATTGATTGTAAACAGCAATATCCTGATTAAGAATCTTTATCCGAAGATGGACAAAAAGGAGAAACAGTTTATCCGGATAGCGGTTAAAACAAAGGAAGAAAACAACAGGTTGGTAGCGGCGCTGAAAATGAATCTGTTATAGGAGGAAACAACATGAAGGTTTTGGATTTTGAAACTATCAGGAATATGAATATTTCTGAGAAAGAAGTATACGACTGGTGTAATGAAGTATGGAGAATGAAGGAAAGATGTATCCTGCCGGCTAAAATGAAAACATGGGAAGGAAAATCGGGCAGGTATATCACGATGCCGGGAATTATACCAGATTATGATATTGCGGGAGTTAAATTCATATCGCGAAATGTAGATGATATTAACGGGATACCGGCCAGAAATTCCCATATTTTAATTCAGAAAAGATCTGAATTAGGGCTTCTTGCCGTAGAAGACGGTATGTGGATTACGAACATGAGAACAGCAGCCATAGCGGTGAATTCTGTTGTGGAGTACAGCAGGGAGGATGCAGAGACTCTGGGACTTATGGGACTAGGATTGGTTGCATGGGCGTTTATAAAGTTTTTGGGAACTGTTTCTCAGAAAAAATATGCAGTTAAATTACTTAGATATAAAGATCAAGCGGAAAGACTTATAGATAGGTTCAAGGGAGAGTTCCCGCAATTTGAGTTTGAAATAGTTGATACATATGATGAGGTATGCTCATGTGATGTGGTCGTATCCGCGGTAAGTTATGCCAGAAGTGAGTTCGCAGCGGATGATGTGTTCAAGCCTGGATGTTTAGTCGTACCGATCCATACAGCCGGTTTCCAGAATTGTGATCTGTGCTTTGACAAAGTGATAATTGATGACGAAGACCATGTGAAAGGCTTTAAATATTATGAGAAGTTCAAACATAAAATGACGGAGGTCAGTGAGATCGCGACGGGAAATTCGACTGGCCGGGACAGCGAGGAGCAGCGGCTTATAGCGTATTGCGGTGGAATTGCTTTGCATGATCTGTTCTGCGGATATAAGATATATCAGATTGCCTTGGAAAATGGGGTAGGGACAGACATAAATATGGAATATCCGAAAACACATTTATGGATTTAAGACTAGAGATATTAGGAGAAGGGTATTATGTACAGCATACTTGATGATATTTCGGAGTGGCCTGTTGAAAAGAGAGTTAGCAGGCTCAAAGAATTGTATAAAGACCGGATAGGTAAAGAACTGGATATTGACAATCCGAAAAGATTTACAGAAAAGATTCAGTGGATGAAAATACATTATTCAACGCCTGAAATTATTCGGTGTATTGATAAGGTAACTTTTAAGGATTACGTCCGCGAGTGCCTTGGCACAGGTTATACAGCAAAAATGTACAAAGTTTGGCATACGCCTGAGGAAGTATGCCTGGAAGGACTTCCTCAGGAATGCGTCATCAAATCAAACTGTTCATCCGAAGGGCGAAATATGCGCATCATTTCGTCTAATGAGGGTGGAATAGATAACATAGATAAAGAAAAGCTGGCCGATGAAATCCGGGAAAAATGGTTTGATCGAAGACTTCTGTGTACGAATTCTTTTGTTACCGCTTATCATCAGATAACGCCCTCCGTATTTGTTGAAGAGCTCATTCCGGGGTTTGGCGGTGCGAATGAATATAAGTTATTTTGTTTTCATGGGGAACCGAAATGCTTATATGTTCCAGGATATAAATTTGTAAATGGAGTTGAAAGTGACGATTTTTCTGTCAGCTTCTACACGATCGATTGGAAATTTATGAATTTTTCCTTTGGAAAATATGAGTCTATTTCCAATCTGGAAAGACCGAAAAGGCTCGGCCAAATGGTAGAATTGGCGCGCAGGCTCTCAAAAGATTTTATGTTTGTCCGGGTAGATTTTATCGATACAAACGAAAACCTTTATTTGTCAGAATTGACATTTTACCCTTCTGGCGGTCTTATTCCATTCCATCCGACCGAGGCAGATGAATTGCTGGGAAGCTGGCTGCAGCTAAATAAACAATAGACGGAAGAATGATGCAAAAATGAATCAAGAGCAGAAAATAGAATACATAGCAATTGAGGAGACAGACAGCTTTGAATATCCATCAATGGAGACAATGTTCAGGCCTGGCATACGGTACCCGGAATATCCATTTGGCAATGAATTGTCTGAAAAAACCAATCAGGTGTATGACATGGTAAGGAATTGTTTTGTCAGGCTGGGATATGACAAGCAGAATATTGGCACAAGGAATTGGAATCCTTTGGGGCATTTGATTAAACCGGGACAAAATGTATTCATTAAGCCTAATTTGGTATATGATAAAAATTTAAGCGGCAAGGGAATTGCCTGTGTAAATACGAATCCAAGCGTGCTTGCACCGGTTATTGATTATGTCATCCTGGCATTGGGCAGTACTGCCAGAGAGGGGCATATCATAGTAGGCGATGCCCCGATGCAGGAATGCGATTTTGACAAGATGGTAGCGGAAAATGGTCTTCGGTCTCTGATAGATTATTACAATAAAAAACATGTCCCGGTTAAGCTGGTTGACTGTAGATGTATGACTGCCAAAATTCATGAGGGGGCATGGACATTTATTGAGCAGAATGCACCTTACCATATAGTCTCCTTGGGTGAGGATAGTGAATTTGAAAAATTAAATGATAAACAATTAGCGCGTCTGCGTAAAGGCGCAAATGACACGAGGGATTTATTTTCCCACCATCACAGAGGTATCCATGAATATGCCGTGAGTGATTATTTGCTGAATTGCGATGTTCTGATCAATATGCCCAAGCCCAAGCTTCATAAAAAAGCCGGTGTCACCATCTCATTAAAGAATCTTGTAGGTATATCTGCCAAAAAGGAGTACTTGCCGCATCACATGGAGGGAGATGCAGAAACCGGACGCGGTGATGCATACTTTGAAAAGAATATATTTAAGAGCCTCGTGGCAGATACGCGTGACAAAGTATATACTGCTTCATGGAATAATAGAAAATTCGCTGCGTTCTTTTGGCGGACTGTTCGCAGTTTCTTTATGAAGCTGGAACATCTCGTCGGTTTTGATGGTATATATGATGGAATGTGGATTGGCAATGAAACAATTCCCAAGATGGTTCTTGATCTTAATAAAATAGAATTATATGCCGACAAAGAGGGCAGGATGTGTAATGAGCCGCAAAGAAAACAACTGATCGTGGCTGATATGATTGTGGCCGGGCAGGGGAATGGCCCGCTTAGTCCAACGCCTAAGAATGCCGGTTTGATTGCTGTTGCTGAAAACTGCCCCATTAATTTTGATGAATGTATTGCAACACTAATGGGCGCAGACGTCCATAAAATACCTACTCTTAGAGCAGCAAGAGAAATAACGGGAAAATACAATTTTGTGCAAAATGAGGGTGCAAGCGCGTTGATGCTTTCCAGCAGACGTGAATGGAATATGAAAGGATATCGGGATATAAGTAAGTCAGACACGCTTGGGTTTGTTCCTATTGATTCCTGGAAAGAAGCATTTAACATTTAACCGGTTCGGATGTTGGACGACGAATTCAGAGAGGTACTGAGGTTTTTCTGGCACATAATAGGAGAGAAGCCGATGGAGTTGAATAATCAACTATGAAGAAGAATATATCGACAAAGTTTTTGATCTTACTTTTTGTAATCCTACTTATCATAGTTCCATTGATTGTATATGGATTAGCACTTATTCCGCTATTTCCTGCTGGAAAGAATAATGACTGGGCAGGATTCTGGGGTAGCTATATAGGAGCGTTGTTGGGAGCAGCCATTACTTTATGGGGAGTTAATCTTACATTACAAGAGACACAAAATCAGTTTCGAGAACCCTAAAGAATTATTAGGAGGTCTATCGTGAATTATTATCTACCATCAGTTATAAGTATAGAGTCTATTTATACGGAAATATTACCAGCATTAACTCGTCAGTACAATATGCGTCAAATTGGTGAAAGAATCACAATTTCTTTCGCACAGACACAAAAAGTTCATGCAAATGCAATTCCTGTGTTAGCTAGCATTTTGAATATATTGAAAAATAGAAGTGGAAAAGCAGTATATCTCGAACTTGTATGTAATATCCGCTTGCTATTTTTTTTGGATTCTATAGATTTTTTTAGCCAACTGAGACGGATTGGAATTATTGAGTATGATGAGGACATGTTAGGAGGTTTTTATGATCTGCAACTACAATATAACATAGACCATAAGATGCATATATATTCTCCGTGTTCAAACGTTGAAGAACTTTCCCCTGAGGAAAAGAAAAAAAGACGTGATGAAAATGCTGCAGGGTTACGGACATTAATACAGCATATATACATCAATTCGGTTTCTGATAAACATAAGCTGAGTGATCAAGAACAGGAACAAATAACAACTGTAATTGCAGAATTGATAACGAATGGCATTATTCATAGTCAATCTATATGTTATGATTATTTCCAAAGCGGAATTAATATAAAAGAAAATAAAAAGCAGATTCTCATTTCAGTTGCGGATGCTGGTATAGGATTTATCCAGTCGATTGACAATAAACTGGGGAAAGAATACAGTTATAAGGATAGAGACAAGTTTTATGAAATGGCTGATTCCTATAATATTTCAAGAGATAAGTATAGGAACTATTTAGGAATTATGGAAGCTTTGTTTTTCTCTCAGTTAATGACAGCGAAACGAGAGGTCAATTTATATGAAATTAAGAATAAGTTACCTTACATGAATGCGAATCTACGTATTTTTTTTAAAAATACCCAAATAGTATTTACAGCAAATAGATGTCGAGGGTGTGACAACAAAGCTATTCTTAACTGTCTACATTGTTTGTATATAAGATCAAGAACTAGTAGTTTACAGAAATCTCCTTTAAAGATTTATCCCAGCAGTTTGTCCGGGGTGCATATTGATATAGAGTTCATCAGAGAGGTTTAGCATAATGTTTGAGATAGTTGATAATGAGAATAAGCGAGTTACTATATCTCTGCATATGGAAGAAATATACTCACATCTTCCAGACGAATTGATGATAGAGGCAAAAATTGAATTCTTTAGACAGAATGAAATAAGTGAGTTTTGCCTTGACAATTTAGTTAATATGCGCATTACTTCTAACATGTTTGAGAATTATGAATGTATTCTTGATTTTTCATGGATCAATTCAGTATTTGCAAATCAAAAAAGAGAACTCAGCGAGTGGATGAATAAATGGAGAAACATAAAGTTGTATTTTCCAATTTCATGTAATAGAGAGATTAAATCAGAATGGGGGAAAAAATATAAATTAGCGGAAATAAGTTATTGTGATGCATTTCGACTTCATGCGAAAAAATATATTCTCGAAAACTGTTATGAACCAGAAGGTTATGTCACACAAACGGGAACGACATTAGGTGTTTACATCAATTTGAAGAAAATCATAGAAAATACAAGGATCATTTTCCAATGGTGTTATATGATTGCATGCGGTTTGTATGAGAATGAACATTTTAAAAAAAAGAAAAACAATGGGGCTATGGCATTTTTTTGCCATACAATGAATGGATGCTGTATTGCTGGAGTGTTATCGGTTTTGCTGGCCTGCGATTTGGTATATGTTGATCATCTTGGTCCGTATAATAAGTTGAATAAAATAGATTTTCATAGAGATAGTTATGAGTCCAGGGAATACGTTATTATTTCTGATATGGTATGTCAGGGTAATGAGATATTAAGAGCCAAGAATATTGTTGAATATCTTGGGGGAGAAGTTTGTGGGTATGCGGGATTTGTGAAATTGGATATATCTAATATACATGCTCCAAAGGCTGTAGAGTCATTTGCTTTGGTTTATTCTCCCATGGAAGCAAGTGCGGAATTAAAATACACGATAACAACAAAGCTTTGTGATATAAGGTGCGAATATAAAAAAGAAGGAGAAGAAGGAGAAACATAAATATGAGTGGACATAAGATACTTCATATATCAGATTTGTATGTCAGCGAAAAGACTCCATCGGTTCTTCAGAATGATAAGTATTTAGATCCATTGTTTACAAAGTTTAGTGAGTTGGGTGAATTCTGTGCGTTGGTGATTAGTGGGGATATTGTTGATAGAGGTGGTTCTCAAAAGGACTATGAAATTGCACGGGATATAATAGAAAAAATAAAAAAAGAAAGTGATGCTACACATGTTATTGTAGTGCCAGGCAACCACGATGTTAGTCGTGACAGATTAACAGGATGCAGAGGCGATCGAGATATAGATGAAAAACAATTATGGCAATACACAGATATTAAGTTTTCTTATTTTAGTGAATTCCTTGAAAATATGAATCTAGATGCAGATATAAAATCTGGTTTGATTATGTACAAGATAATCAATGATCCTAGAATAATTATTCTCGGTATCGACAGTACATATCATATAGGAACTACGGATGCGGGAGGATATATTAATATTGAGACACTTCAAAGGTCATTAGAACAGATTTTTGAGTGCGATAATGAAAGATATAAAGAGTATACGAAAATAGCGGTACTCCATCATACCCCTATTGTATATCACAGCGCGTCGCAGACATATGCTGATAACAATGGTACGGGAGTAGGGCAATATGGAACGTGTGATCCTGAGAATTGGAAGAGTGTCAAAAATCTTTTATTGAAATATGATGTACATTTGGTGTTGGCCGGTCATGTCCATGGAACACAAAGTGAAAGAATCCAGGAGTTTGAACAACCGAATGATGGGATTTTTTATAGTATCGCGGGGAGCATAGGAGTTAATTTTAACAATGAAGTAAAAGATTTAAGCGGTATCGATGAGAAATATAAGAGAAAATTGGATAATCTCCAGTGCTATGTTTCGCTAAATGGAAATCATAACTCTTTCGATGTAATCTCTATTGAAGATAAGGATTATATTATCGAGGAACAATATAAATATGTAATGGATGAGGGTATTGGAAAATGGATATTGTGGAGTAAAAAGCCCAATAAGGACAAAGAGGAGGATGATATTTTTGCAGAACCTGTGGACGTGGTTGAACCAATGCCAAGTAAATCTCAATATACAGACGCAATATTGAGGATGGTCAGGGAGAATAAGCTATATAAAACAGGACACTTTCACTGGAAAGGATATGCTTTGCATAATTGGATTGATGTATCTTATTTTTTTCAGCATCAGACTGCTATCTTAACTGTTGTGCAGGGAATTAGATTTATAATTGAACGGGAAATCAAAATATCGAATCCCGAGTATATTATAGGCTTGGGAGTTAAAGGCTCCGTTATTATGTCTTATGTAAGATATTTATTTCCAGAGAGTAAGTGTTCCTATTATCCGGAGAGCAAAAAAGAATATAATAAATATGAACTTAAGTTATTTGATGGAAAGGGACTTAATAGCCCCATAATTTTATTAACAGATGTTGTCCATTCTGGTAATACGATAAAAAGCTTTATTGATGATAATTATGCTCCGAGGCAAAGAGCCTGTATTAATGTTATAACTATATTTGATACGTATCCTGCAAGAGAGATCTCTTCAATTGATGATTATCGAGATATTAAGCTCTATTCTTTAGCCCAGATTCAAGTGACAGAATGCAAGGGAGGTATGTCGAGATGTCCAGTGTACAGCAGCAAGTTAGCCTATGTTTATGAGTATGAAGAAGATAAAAAGGAGGATTTCTAATTATGAGGATCATTGCGCCATTTTTTCAGTTCATGCAGGAGATCAATGGAAGAGAGATGATTCGGAATATTGAACGTTGCGGTCGTACCTGTTACAAAAGTGAAAACCTGATTACAGATACATCAGCAGAAACTTTTGTGACGAATATCCTGAAGCGGGGACATGAGTCAGTCATTGAGCATGAAAAAGTAACCGTAAGGATTATCTGTGACCGTGGTGTTTCACATGAGATCGTGCGTCATAGGATTGCAAGCTACAGTCAGGAGAGTACGCGGTACTGTAATTACCAGAAGGACAAGTTTGGCAATGAACTGACATTCATTAAGCCGGTATTCTGGGAAGAAAATTCCAAGGAGTATATTCTGTGGTGTGATATGATGCAGAAGATCGAAGACAACTATATGAAACTGATCGATATGGGCGCTTCGCCACAGGAAGCCCGGAGTATTCTGCCCAACAGCCTTAAAACAGAGATCGTAGTGACGATGAACTTAAGGGAGTGGCGGCATTTCTTCCGGCTTCGCACAGCAGAAGCAGCTCATCCGCAGATGCAGGAGATTGCAAGGCCGATGCTGGAAGCTTTTAAGGAGCAGATACCGGTAGTGTTTGATGATATAAGGTATTAAAGAGTGCTTTTTATTGGAAAAACTGATACTGTGGGAATCCTTGACGGAGGTATTTGCTATGAAATCAGGTTTTATTGAGAATACGCTGTTCCTTGGAAATGGGTTTTGTCGTTCAGTTTTTCGTAATACGCCTTCCTGGAAGGAGTTGTTTGAAGCAACGGATGATTCAATTGACAATTATACTTTTTTATATGAGGCTTATAGATTAAATCCTGCACATATAAATCAGGAAGAAGATGTGGTCAAAGCCAGTCTGGTTCAAAAAATCAATTCAGATTTTTCCGGAAAGAATATCAGGGAAGATATATGTGGTTTAGAGAATTTTGGCAAACTTCTATCTCAGCACCATGTGAATAATATTATCACAACAAATTATGATGAAGGAATTGAATTTATTTTGTGCGATATATGCGGA
>CANQGA010000081.1 GCA_947600145.1 uncultured Lachnospiraceae bacterium
CAGGATGTCGGCGCCGCTGCCGGTGGTGACGGTGCTGCCGGCCTTCAGGCCCACAGGGGCCAGAAGCGCCCGGCAGATGGCGGTGCGCCGCTTCATGCCGCCGCTTAAGGTGGCGGCGGGCCGCGTGACGGATTCTTCCGGCAGCAGGCGGACCAGTTCCGAGCGCGCCTGGGCCTGGCTGAGCAGCCGGCCGGCGGCCAGCGTCACATTTTCGATCGGCGTGAACGCCTCGCAGAGCCGGTCTTCCTGAAAGACGGCGGAGAATCGGGGGACGGCGTCTGCACTGCCCGGATCTTCCCACACGATACTTCCGCCGTCCGCGCTCTCCAGGCCCATCAGGATCCGAAGAAGGGTGGTTTTCCCGGAGCCGGACGGCCCCATCAGGCAGTAGACGCGGCCGCTCTCCATTTCCAGATCGATTCCGTTTAATACCTGCAGATCCCCGAAGGATTTACGCAGACCGCGGACGGTCAGCTTCATGTGCCGCGCCTCCTTTCCTCTGAAGGCCCGCGAGCAGGGCCAGGAAAGCCCGCTCGAACAGGGCGCTGACGACGATGATCACGAAGGTCCAGGCGAACAGGTTCGCCGTGTCCAGATAGATCTTCGACATATACAGCTGTTCTCCGATGGAAGCGTCCGGGATGCCGATGACCTCCGCCGCGACGCCGGATTTCCAGCTCATGCCCAGGGCGACCCTGCAGCCGCTTAAGAGATACGGCAGCAGCGCGGGGAGGTAAATGTACCGGAGCTGTTTGAGCGCGGGCACACGGAAGATGCGCGCCATCTCCAGAAGCTTCAGGTCGGTGCTTTCCAGACCCGCCAGCGTATTGATATAGATCATCGGAAGGACCACGAGAAACGCGATGAATACCGCCAGGTTCCGCGATCCGACCCAGATCAGCGCCAGGATGACGAAGGAGGCCACCGGGATGGATTTGAGCAGGGAGATGATCGGCGCCAGAAGCTCCTTAAGGAGCGGGAACCGGTAGGCGGCGCCGCCAAGCGCCAGCCCGCAGGCAAAGGCCAGCAGAAAACCGAGGCTGATCTTTACGAACGAGTGGGCGATGGACAGCCAGAATCCCCCGGTCGGGATCAGGCGCAGCAGTGCCAGCCCGGCGTCCGCCGGACCTACCAGAATGATATTGTTGTGGATCAGCCATGCGGCCAGCTGCCAGATGAAGATCCAGAAAAGGATGATCAGAGGCCGCCGCCAGGCAAAGAAACCTCGCAGATCTCGTTTCATAGACAATATCCCCGTTATGCAATGCCGCGCCGATTCAGTTTTGTTTACCGCTTGTAATAGAACGCGTCGTCCGGCAGCTGTCCGCCTACTGACGTCGGGTCCTGCTCATACAGCACATTCAGGTAGCCGGAAAGCATTTCCTTCAGCTCGTCGCCTTCGATGCACACGATGCTGCAGTAGGGCAGAGCCTTCTGCGCCACCGGCGCTTTCTCGATGATCCCGTATTTGGCTACCAGCTCCGCGGCTGCGGCAGTGTCCTCGCCGGTAAAGGCCGCAGACTGCGCGTGCTCGTCCATGAACAGCTGAACGGCAGCCGCGGTGGTCTCGTCCGCCAGCAGCTCGCTGCGGGCTACGGTCACGCCGGTCACCAGACTTCCGCCGTCCGCGGAATCCGTATTGACTTTATCCCACTCGGCGGTCAGGTCGAGGACGATCTTCAGGCTTTCGTTCTGCGCCATGGCTACGGTCACGAAAGGCTGGGGAAGCAGACCGATGGCGTCCGCCTGCTCCTTTAATACAGCGGCCACTTCGGTCGCTTCAGATTTGTATTCGATGGTCAGATCGTCGGCTGACATCCCGTTGGCGGACAGCAGATACTGGAACACATAGTCCGGCGTGGTGCCCTTGCCGGTCATGTAAACGGTCTTGCCGGCCAGGTCGGAGATGCCTGTGATCGAATCGTCGGCGGCCACGATGTAGAGGACGCCCAGCGTATTGATATTCAGCACATTGACGCCCTGATTTGTCTTCTGGTAAAGGATCGAGGCCATATTGGCGGGCACCAGGGCGATATCCAGATCGCCGGCTACCATCTTCGCGACCAGTTCGGAGGCGTCGGTCACCATGGTGAATTCATAGCTTCCCTCCGCTTCGCCTTTTTCTTCCTTATCCATCAGGGAGACCAGACCCATGGAGGTCGGACCCTTTAACGAGCCGATCCGCAGGGTGACGCCGTCGGCGGCGCCGGGGCCTTCCAGACTGACGCCGGAGGAATCGGCGGCGGTGGTCGGCGCTTCATCCGCGGGCGCTTCGGCCGTGGTTTCCGCGGCGGCCGTCGTGGTTTCTGAAACGGCAGCCGTCTCTGACGCGGTCGTTTCCGCGGCAGTTGTCTCTGCGGTTGTTTGCGTTGTACCGGAGTTTCCCGAGCAGCCGGTGATTAAGGCTGCGGTCATGGCAGCGGCCATGAGAACAGACAGTGATTTTTTCATAGATTGTTCCTCGCTTTCTTTTCTTCTCTGTCAGGATATTCCTTTCAGGTGAGTTGCGGCAGCGGTCCGCAGGCGCGCCGTGGTATCCGCGGCCAACAGGCCCAGTATAGCATAAGGAAAGCGGTTCGTCAAATAGGGAGAAAGAAATTTTCGTGGAAAATCAGGAAGATCTGTGCTAATATCTCAGTAGAAGCGGATCGGGGGGACAATATCTCAGCAGAGGCGGATCGGGGGATAAAACCGGTCCAGGTTCACCGGATAAGACTGGAGGCGTCGCGCATGTATACATATCCATGGTATCACTGGATCCTGTTTTTCTTTTTTTACAGTTTTTGCGGATGGGTCTTTGAATCAACTTATGTGTCGATCCGGACGCGCCGCTTCGTCAACCGCGGTTTCCTGCGGCTCCCGCTGCTGCCGCTTTACGGAACCGGCGCGGTGATGATGCTGTGGCTTTCCCTGCCGGTGAAGGATTCGGTCGTACTGGTCTATCTGTCGGGCGTCGTGGGCGCGACGGTGCTGGAATATGTGACCGGCTGGGTGATGGAGAAGCTTTTCAAGATGAAATACTGGGATTACAGCGACCAGAAATTCAATCTCAACGGATATATCTGCCTGTCGTCGTCGGTCACGTGGGGATTTTTGACGATTTTCCTGACGGAGATCGTGCATCAGCCGGTCGCCGGGCTCGTGCTCCGAATGGATCACAGGGTGGAGTTTGCGCTGATCGCGGTCGTGGGCGCGGCGTTTCTGGCAGATACGGTCGTATCCGTGAAGGAAGCCCTGGATCTGGGCCGCGCGCTGGAGGCGATGACGAAGATGAAGGCGGAGCTGGACGATCTGCAGGTACAGGCCGCGCTCCTGCGTTCTGAGATCGAGGCGCGGCTGGAGAGCCTGAGCGCCGCCGAGGTCAGGGCGGAGGCGGCCAGCAGGCTGAGCGGGATAAAGGAAGACGCGGCGGCGAAGGTGTCCGGGGCCGTCACACGGGCCGCCGGAGCGGCCGCGCATGTGGCCGAGGCCGGAGCCGGGGCTGTTGCGCGTGTGGCTGAGGCTGGGGCCGGGGTCGCGGCGCGCGTTACCGGTGCGGGAGCCGGAGCGGCGGCGCGCATGGCCGAGGCTGGGGCCGGGGCAGTTGCGCATGTGGCCGGTGCGGGAGCCGGAGCGGCGGCGCGTGTGGCCGAGGCCGGAGCCGGAGCGGCCGCGCGTATGGCCGGAGCGCGGGAGGAAGCCGCGGCGTTTCTGCGGGAACACCGCAGGAAGGAGGAGGCGCTGGCCGCCCGTATCCGCGCTCTGGACGAGAAACGTCAGGCGCTGGCCGGCCATATGGATTTCTACCGCAGGGACATCCTGCGGGGCAATCCGACGGCGTCCTCCGCGCGGTTTGCGGGCGCGCTTAAGGAACTGAGAGAAAAGGCGGACAAGAGGGCAGATACCCGGGAGGAATGAACATGCGTTTTTGTGAGATCCGCAGTGCGGAGGATATCATCAGGCTGGTGCAGGAGATCGGTTTTCTGCCGTTTTTCAGGAATGAGATCGAGGGCTTTTCAGTGGCGGAGCTGTGCGCGCCTGAGCTTTGGATGTCGGATGAGGCGGAAGGACCGTGGGAGTGGAAGGGCCCGGTCGCCAGGACGAAGACCTGTGTTTACGGCAAGATCTTTGCCGGAAAGGCGGGGTATGTCAGCGCCGCATGGTTCCCGGATTTCGCCAACTTCCGGCGGAACGGCTATGATTTTGACGCCCGGTTCGACGACGAGCTGGCGTCCTATAAAGATAAGGGAGTCTATGACGTGATCGCGGAGAGCGGAGAGATCCTCTCTAAGACGCTGAAGGAGAAATGCAATTACCGGAAGGGCGGAAACAAAGGCTTCGATACGGTCATCACGCGGCTGCAGATGCAGACCTATGTGAATATCGCGGATTTCGTCTATCTGAAGGACCGCTTCGGCCAGACTTATGGCTGGGGCGTGGCGCAGTACAGCACGCCGGAGGCCATGTTCGGATATGAATTTGTGACCTCGGCTTACCACAGGGACCCGGAAGAGTCGAGGGAGCGGATCCGCGCGCATCTGGCTTCGCTCCTGCCGGACGCGTCGGAGCGTCAGATCGGAAAGCTGCTGGGATAGCGGCAGCGTTCCGGCCGGGGGGGAGAAACGTTCAGAAAATGAGCTGGGCCAGCGCCAGGAAAAGTACCAGTCCCGCCGCGTTCACCAGTGTGAAGAAACCAAGATAGCGTCCGGCACCGGCCCCTTCCGTCTTCATATAGAGCCGGAAGGAGATCAGGCTGGCCAGCGACGCGATGGGTGTGCCGAGTCCTCCCAGATCGGTGCCGAGAAGAAGCGCGCGCCAGTTGTCCGTGAAGCCGGACAGCAGCACGGCCGCCGGAACATTGCTGATGACCTGGCTCGCCAGGGCGGAGGTCAGCAGAGGCTGGTCCGCCAGCATTTTCTGCAGGAATGCGCGGACGCTCTCCAGAGCGCCCAGGTTCCCGGCGAAAATGAAGAAGCAGACAAAGGTCAGGAGCAGCCCGTAGTCCATGGTCTTATAGAGCGCCCGGTCTTCGATGAAGACGGCGGTGCAGACGATCCCCAGAAGAACCGCGTAGTGAAGCACGCGGAACACGGACAGCAGGCAGACGGCAAACAGCACCGTGTAGACGATGACCGGTTCCATCCTGTCGATGCCCGCGTTTTCCGGCAGGGAGACGGTCAGATCGCCCTGACGGCAGAAGAAGACGCTTAGGATCAGGAGCGGAAGGGCCAGCGCCGCGAAGGGCAGAACGGTTCCGAAGAACTCCCCGGCGCTTAAGCCGAAGGCGGAGTACAGGTACAGGTTCTGCGGATTGCCCACAGGCGTGGCCATGCTTCCCAGGTTGGCGGCCACGGTCTGCATCACGATGACGAAGATCATGTACCGTGTCTCGCCGGTCAGGCCGAGGATCAGGACCGCGAAGGGCACAAAGGTGATCAGCGCCACATCGTTGGTGACCAGCATGGAGGCGAAGAACGGCAGCAGGATCAGCAGCGCGAACAGCTTCCGCCGGTGTATGCTTCCGGTCAGGAGCTTCGCGGCCAGCCACGGGAACAGACCGTGGCGCTGTAGTCCGGCTACCACCGCCATCAGGCAGAACAAAAGGGCCAGCACCCGGAAATCGATATAATCTATGTAGGCCGCGGAAGGCGGCACGAACAGCATGGAAATGAGTGCGCAGACGGCGGAAACCGTCAGGACTGGCTCCTTTTTGATTATGGCAGCGGGGACTGCAAACAGTTTCATGATGGATCTCCTTGAACCGATGTTTTGCTGAAGCTGCGGCGCCTGGACGCCGCGGCTTCTATTGTATGACAGATCTCTCCGCAGCGCAAGAGAAGTGCGTCCGAAAAATCTAAAAAAAGAGGAAAGAACAGAAAAAACTCTTGACTTTACGGGGGGTACATATAATAATAAGCGTAGGAAGAGATTTATGGAAGAAACTCATTTTCACAGGGTTTGACATCGATGGAAAAGGAGGCATCAGGGATGAGAAAAGTCGGGAAGAGACTGGTGTCCGCGCTGCTGAGCGCGGCGCTTGTGACTGCCGGTATGGGAACGACTGCGTACGCCGCGCCGGCTGGGACTTCCGGTACCGGACTCTGCGAGCATCACCCGCAGCATAACGCGGAGTGCGGCTATGTGGAAGCGCAGGAGGGCAGTCCGTGCAGCCATGTGCACGGAGAGGAGTGCTATCGGACCGTGGAGCCGGCGTCGCCTTCGGACGCGACACCCGGCGACGCGGATCAGGTGCTTGACTGTCATCATGTACACGATGAAACGTGCGGTTATAAAGAGGCAGTGGAAGGGAAACCATGTACCTTTTACTGTGAGATATGCGGCGTGATCTCGTTTGTGGATCAGAACGGCCGCCAGCGCCATGAAAGGGTCGGTTCCGAAAATATCGTTAAGATAGAGAGCGGGGACACGACCTGGGGAGAACATACCTGGTATTATCTGGATCAGAATGTGACGGCCGCGGAAAGGATCCGCGTCACCGGCGACGTGGTGCTGGTTCTGGGCCGCGGATATACGCTGACGGCCAATAAAGGCATTGAAGTTCCATACGGTTCTTCCCTGACTGTTTACGGACAGGAAGAGGCCGGCGGAACGCTGAAGGCATTGGGGATCCAGGACCGTTACGCGGCGATCGGCGGCGACGTCGACAGGGCCGCGGGAGATATCACGATCAACAGCGGCCGCGTGATCGCTTACGCGTCCGCCAGCGCGCGGGAGGTTTCCGGTATGTCCGGCGCAGCCGGGATCGGAGCGGCCTATACCGGAACTGACACCATGAACATCACGATCAACGGCGGCTATGTGGAAGCGAGAGGCACAGGCCGCGGGCCCGGGATCGGCGGCGGAGCGGACGGAAGCGTGATCACCATTACCGGAGGCCGGGTGTGGGCGAAGGGCGGCCAGGTCAGAGATGAGGACGGCAGTCAGGGCGGTCAGAAGAACGGCGGCGCCGGGATCGGCGGCAGTCAGATCTCTCCCGCGGGCACGATCACGATCAGCGGCGGGCAGGTGACGGCGATCGGAGGCTCCGGGGCTCCCGGAATCGGCTGCGGAAGCAGTTCTCCGACGCTTGATATGGATCTTACGATCACGGGCGCGGATACCCGCGTGACCGCGGAAGGGTCGGCAGACGGCGCGGCGGGGATCGGCTCCGGAAGGAATCCGGATGCATCCGGTACGATCACGGTCAGCGGCGGAGCGTCTGTGACGGCCGGCGGCGGAAGGATCGCTGTGGAAGGCGATGTGGACTTCGGCAGCGTATATGACGGCGATTATATTGTAATCGGAAGCGAGACGGGTACCGCAGGCGCGGATACCGATACCGCCGTGGAGGCCCGCGTGAACGGTGAGACCCGGACTCTGGCGGCCGGCGGCGCCGGTTCTCCGGAGGACGGTACGGTTTATACGTATCTGGAAGCGGCTCCGGCAGCGTTTGCTTCCTTCGAACTCAGCCCGAAGACGGTTTCTGTCAGTCAGGGAGGAACCGCGCAGTTTTCGATCCGGGCGGCCGGAGGCACCCATCCGGGAACCGATATGACCGGGATCCTGGAAACGGTCTGGAGCGTTCAGTCAGAGCAGTCCGCGCTGAGCGCCGGAACAAAGATCGGTTCGGCGAGCGGACTTCTGACGGTAGGCGGCGACGAGGCTTCCTACGGTCTCGTTGTCCGGGCGGCGTACAGGGATTTCGGCGCTTCAGAGGCGGCTGTCCTGACCGGACACGCGGAGGTATCCCAGGCCAGCTATCGGGTTTCCTTTGAAGCGAACGGCGGCACGGCGTCTTCAGCGGCGATGATGACTTATCAGGGAAGAATAAACGGCGCGCTTCCGACAGCCTCCCGGACCGGATACACGTTCCTGGGATGGTTTACTGAGAAAACAGGCGGCGCGCAGGTGAACGCGGATACAGTGTATTCGGCAGACACGGCCGTCTATGCCCATTGGAGCGCGAACCGCTATGCGGTCACATTCCACGGTCTGCGCGGATACGACGATTCCGAAGAATTCGTGATGGAGGCGTTCTACGGGAAGACGATGCCGAAGCCTTCGATCCTGGCGGATATGGCGGCGGATTTCCGCGGCTGGTATACGGATCCGGAATATACGCGTCCCTGGGATTTTGACAGGGACATTGTAACCGGTGATATGGATATTTATGTGAAATGGTACCGGCCCGCTGCTTCCGGCGGCAGTTCCTCCGGCGGCGGAGGCGGAAGCTACGGGGGCGGCGGATCCTCCGGCGGAGGCGGAGGCCGCGGCGGTTCCGGCGGCGGTGCCTCAGGCGCGGGACAGAGTCCGGCGGCGGTAAGCCCTGTGCCGGCCGTAACGCCCGGCAGCGGCAGCGCGGTCACGACGGTAGTCAGTACTGTGGCGGACGGCGCTCAGATCGTTCAGTCGGCCAACGCGGAAGTGGTGTCCGGCGCATGGGTTCAGAATGAGCTCGGCTGGACGCTGCAGTACAGCAGCGGCGCCGTGGCGGCGGACAGCTGGATCTGCGTGGCCGAGCAGGACGGAGCCCACTGGTATCATTTCGGCAGCACGGGCCTTATGGATACCGGATGGCTGGAGCTGGACGGAAAACGGTACTATCTGTACGCGAATCACGACGGCGCGGCGGGACGGATGCTGACCGGGTGGCAGCTGCTGGACGGCAAATGGTACTATTTCAGCACTGCCAGCGACGCGACGCTCGGCGCCCTTCTGACGAACACAGTGACGCCGGACGGTTATCTGGTCAACGCCCTGGGCGAATGGATCCAGTAGGCGGTCAGAAGAACATTTCAAACAGGAACGGTTTCATTTGGGGCGGCAGAGGTTTTCTGCCGCCTGTTTGATTGGGAATATTGGAAAAATGAACAGGGTTTGCTTCGCGGAAACGCCGGCGGACGGATTGTATTTATAAAATACAGAGAAATTTATTGCCGAAACAGGCAGTTTATGCGATAATGTGAACAATTAGAGATCGTTCTGCGATCATACTCGGAAGCCGGAGGAGAAAACTATGGTATCGAATGAGACAACAGTTAACAGGATCAGACATCAGGTACTTTTGGAAGTTGCGAAGCTGGCGTGGGACGGAGAACTGGAGAAGAAGCGCGACGAGATCCCGTTTCAGATCATTCCGGGGCCCCAGGCCCAGTTCCGCTGCTGCATCTATAAGGAGCGGGAGATCATACGGCAGAGAGTCCGTCTGGCCGAGGGCAAGTGCCCAACCGGTAAGGAGTCGCCGAATGTGATCCAGGTCATCAACGCGGCCTGCGAGGAGTGCCCCATCGCGTCTTATCTGGTGACGGACAACTGCCGCAAATGCATGGGCAAGGCCTGCCAGAGCGCGTGCAATTTCGGGGCCATTTCCATGGGCGACACCCGCGCCTATATCGACCCGGTGAAGTGTAAGGAATGCGGCAAATGCGCCCAGGCCTGCCCTTACAGCGCCATTGCCCATCTGGAACGTCCCTGCAAGAAGGCGTGCCCGGTGGACGCCATTGCCTATGACGAGTACGGGATCTGTGTCATCGATGAGAAGAAATGTATCGCCTGCGGCAACTGTATCCCCAGCTGTCCGTTCGGCGCCATCGCGCCGAAGACTCCGGTGGTGAAGGTGATCAATGAGATCCGCGCCGGCAAGAAGGTAGTCGCTATGGTAGCGCCGGCTACGGAGGGACAGTTCGGCCCCGGCATCACGATGGCCAGTTGGAAGACGGCCCTTAAGAAGACCGGCTTCGCGGATATGGTCGAGGTCGGCATGGGCGGCGATATGACCGCTGCCGCCGAGGCGGAGGAGTGGGCGGAGGCCTACAAGGAAGGCAAGAAGATGACCACATCCTGCTGTCCGGCGTTCGTGAACATGATCCGGCTCCATTTCCCGCAGCTTCTTGACAATATGTCCACGACCGTATCGCCGATGTGCGGCGTGTCCCGATTCTTAAAGCAGCAGGATCCGGAGACGGTCACGGTCTTCATCGGCCCGTGCACGGCCAAGAAGAGCGAGGCTCAGGACCACGGCATCGAGGGCAACGCGGACTATGTCATGACCTACGGCGAGATCCGGTCCATGATGTACGCCAGGGGCATCGAGCTTGAGCCGGAAGACAATACATACCAGGAGAGTTCCACCTACGGCAAACGTTTCGGCAACAGCGGCGGCGTGACGGCGGCCGTCCTTCAGTGCTTCGATGAGATGGGCGAGGATATTCAGCCGAACGTGCTGCGCTGCAACGGGGCGGTGGAATGCAAGAAGGCGCTTCTGATGATGAAGGTCGGACGTCTGGCGGAAGATTTTGTCGAGGGCATGGCCTGCGTCGGCGGCTGCGTCGGCGGACCCAGCAAGAATATGACGGAGCTTGCCGCGAAGAAGACCCGCGACGAGATGATCGGGCAGGCGGACAAGCGGAATGTCCATGAGAACCTGAAGGCGCTCGGCGCGGATAAAGTGCCGATGCACCGCGGGGAGAAGAAGGAGAACACGGCGTGGGTGTAAGCGCGGGAGAAGTATCTGCGCATATAGTCGTTGAAAGGCCGGGGCGCTGCCGCCCCGGCCTTTGCATTTCCATGCAAGCAAGGCGCCAGTGACGCCTTGCTTGTATTAACTAACGTGTTTCTTCTCAGATCTCATTGACCTTTCTCTTAATATAGCTGGTATGCAGCAGGTGATGCGCCTTCTCGCTTCCGGGCTTGCCAAGGTAGGTCGCGTAGAGCTCCTTGATCGCCGGATTCTCATGGGACTTGCGGATCGGCATGCCGGCATCCGCGTCGTACAGCACCTTGGCGCGCAGGCCGCGGATATCCACGGTGTTGCGCACATAGCCGGGCTGCTGGGGCTGTCCGCCGCCGTTGACGCAGCCGCCGGGGCATCCCATGATCTCGATGAAGTGGTAGTTGGCTTCGCCGGATTTCACCTTGTTCAGAAGCTCGCGGGCGTTGGCCAGGCCGGACGCCACGGCTACCTTCACATCCAGGTCGCCGACCTTGTAGGTGGCTTCCTTGATGCCCTGGATGCCGCGGACCTCGGTGAAGTCCAGATGTTTGAGTTCCTCGCCGGTCAGCGTCTCCACAGCCGTACGGAGAGCAGCCTCCATAACGCCGCCGGTCGCGCCGAAGATGACGCCTGCGCCGGTGGAAATGCCCAGCGGCTCGTCAAACTTCTCGTCCGGAAGCTCGGTGAACTTGATGCCGACCTTCTTGATCATGCGGGCCAGCTCCCTGGTGGTCAGGGTGTAGTCCATATCCGGAACGCCGTTGGCGGCCTCATCCGGACGGTTGATCTCGAACTTCTTCGCCGTACACGGCATGATGGATACGGATACGATATCCTTCGGATCCAGCCCTTCCTTCTCCGCATAGTAGGACTTGGCGATTGCGCCGAACATCTGCTGCGGGGACTTGCAGGTGGACAAATTCTCGGTCATATCCGGGAAATAATGCTCGCAGTACTTGACCCAGCCCGGGGAGCAGGAGGTGATCATCGGCAGCACGCCGCCGTTCTGCACTCTCTCCACGAACTCGTTGGCCTCTTCCATGATGGTCAGGTCAGCGCCGAAGTCGGTATCAAATACCTTGTCGAAGCCGATGCGGCGAAGGGCGGCAGCCATCTTGCCCTCGACGTTGGTGCCGATGGGATAGCCGAATTCCTCGCCCAGTCCGGCGCGGACAGCCGGAGCGGTCTGCACGATCACGTGCTTCGCCGGATCCGCGATCGCAGCCAGGACTTCGTCGATCTGGGACTTCTCCTGAAGAGCGCCGGTGGGGCAGACAGCGATACACTGGCCGCAGGATACGCAGCTTGTCTCGCCGAGGCCCATCTCAAAGGCGGAGCCGATGGCGGTCTTGAAGCCGCGGTTGTTGGCGCCGATGACGCCGATTCCCTGGTTCTTCTCGCAGACGGCCACGCAGCGGCGGCACAGGATGCACTTGCTGTTGTCGCGGATCATATGAGCCGCGGAATCATCGATCTCCGACGGGGTCTTCTCGCCGGCGTAGAAATTCGCGTCGTCCACGCCCAGCTCCTTGGCCAGGACCTGCAGCTCGCAGTTTCCGCTGCGCACGCAGGAGAGGCAGCTGCAGTTGTGGTTGGAAAGCAGCAGCTGAAGGGTCTTCTTGCGGGACTCCAGCACCTTCGGGGTGTTGGTCCATACTTCCATGCCCTCGTTGATCGGATAGACGCAGGAGGTCACCAGGCTCTTAGCGCCCTTTACCTCGACGATACAGATGCGGCAGGCGCCGATCTCGTTGATATCCTTCAGGAAGCAGAGGGTAGGAATCTCGATATGGGCAAGCCGTGCGGCTTCCAGAATGGTAGAACCTGCCGGAGCGCTGACTGCCATGCCGTTAATTTTCAGATTAATATTCGCCATTCCGATTCTCCTCCATTACTTTTTGTAGATTGCGCTGAACTTACACTTCTCCATGCAGGCGCCGCACTTCACGCACTTGTTCGGGTCGATGGCCATTGCGGGCAGCTTCTTGCCGGGAGCCGTGTAGTCGGTCTTGGAGATAGCGCCTGCCGGACACTGACGGGCGCACGCGCCGCAGCCGATGCACTTCTCTCTGTCGATGTTGTAGGTCAGCAGCTTCTTGCAGACGCCGGCCGGGCATCTCTTCTCCTTGATATGGGCCTCATACTCGTCGCGGAAATAGCGCAGCGTGGAGAGCACCGGGTTGGGAGCGGTCTGGCCTAAGCCGCAGAGGGAGTTCTCTTTGATGTAGTAGCACAGCTCCTCCAGCTTATCCAGATCTTCCATCGTCGCGTTGCCCTCGGTGATCTTCGTCAGGATCTCAAGCATACGCTTGGTACCGATACGGCAGGGAGTACATTTGCCGCAGGACTCCTCGACGGTGAACTCCAGGAAGAACTTGGCGATGTCCACCATACAGTCGGTGTCGTCCATGACGATCAGACCGCCGGAACCCATCATGGAGCCGATGGAGATCAGGTTGTCGTAGTCGATCGGGATGTCGAAATGCTCCGCCGGGATGCAGCCGCCGGACGGACCGCCGGTCTGGGCCGCTTTGAACTTGTGGCCTCCCGGGATGCCGCCGCCGATCTCCTCGACGACTTCGCGCAGGGTGGTTCCCATGGGAACTTCCACCAGGCCGGTGTTGTTGATCTTGCCGCCCAGGGCGAAGACCTTGGTTCCTTTGGATTTCTCGGTACCCATGGAGGCGAACCATTCCGGGCCGTTCAGGATGATCTGCGGGATGTTGGCGTAGGTCTCTACGTTATTTAAAATGGTCGGCTTGGCGAAAAGTCCCTTCACAGCCGGGAACGGAGGACGGGGCCTGGGCTCGCCGCGGTTGCCCTCGATGGAGGTCATCAGGGCGGTCTCCTCGCCGCAGACGAAAGCGCCGGCGCCAAGTCTTAAGTCGATGTCAAAATTAAATCCGGTACCGAAGATGTCGTTGCCGAGCAGTTCCATATCGCGGGCCTGCTGGATCGCGATCTTCAGACGCTGTACGGCGATCGGGTACTCGGCACGGACGTAGATATAACCCTGGCTCGCGCCGATGGCGTAGCCGGCGATGGCCATGGCTTCCAGAACCGCGTGGGGGTCGCCCTCCAGAACGGAACGGTCCATGAACGCGCCGGGGTCGCCCTCGTCGGCGTTGCAGCAGACGTACTTCTGGTCAGCGTCGTTCTGCTTCGCGAATTTCCACTTGAGGCCGGTCGGGAAACCGGCGCCGCCGCGTCCGCGGAGTCCGGAATCGAGAAGCACCTGGATGACATCGTCGGGGGTCATCTCGGTCAGTACCTTGCCCAGGGCCTGATAGCCGCCGGTGCCGATGTACTCTTCAATGTTCTCCGGGTTGATCACGCCGCAGTTGCGCAGGGCGATGCGGTGCTGCTTTTTATAGAAGTCGGTGTCGATCAGAGCCTTGACGCCTGCGTCGGTGACGGTCTCCTGATACAGAAGACGGGTGACGACACGTCCCTTCAGTAAATGCTCGGAGACGATCTCCGGGA
>CANQGA010000082.1 GCA_947600145.1 uncultured Lachnospiraceae bacterium
TGTACACGGCGTTGGAGAAGATGCGGAAAAAGAATCTGGAAACCTACAAAATCGACGGCCCGGAGGTTCCTGAGACGATCTCCCGTGTGCGGAAGAACAACAGCGAACGGATGCCCGGGATGCGCTATACGGAAGCAAGCTGGATGGAGACACACGCGATCCACTTTGTACGCGAACAGTGCGAGGATCTTCGCTTCAGAACGGAAGCGAAGTATCTGGACCTTACCGACAATGAAGGGACCAGCATGAAAAAGGGTCAGATCCCGTATAACATGGAGAAGGATCTGGACAGGCTCTGTCTGGAGACGGCGGTCCACCGTTTCCTGGAGTCCGGCGTCGCCGAGGATGCCTTTGATATTTATTATATCTATCTGGAAATGTTCATGGGGGAATATAACAGATCGAAACGGCTGATCGAGAGCCTGTCTGAGTTTGAGTCCAATGCCAGCTCCCTGCTGATGAGCCACCGGGATCACTATTCCCATTCGGTCTATGTGTTCCTGATCGGCCTGGCGATCTACGACAGCAGCGAGTCCTTCCGAAGCAAGTATAACTGCTTTTACGGCTGCAGCGGCCATGAGGCGGCGCATCATTTCCTGAAATACTGGGGACTCGCTTCCCTGTTCCATGATATCGGCTATCCGTTTGAGCTTCCCTTTGAGGAGGTGAAGTCCTACTTCAACAAGGACAGAAAGGATATCCCGTATATCGGTTATCTGAATATGAACAAATTTATCGAGTTTGCTGATGAAGAGACAACAGACGCCTCCAAACTCGAGCGGAAAAGGAAGGCATCCTGTCTTATGGGAGGTCAGACGCCCGGCGATATGGCGGACATCCTGGCATGGCGGATCAACGGGCTTTTGGGCAGTCTGTATGAGGACAGGCCCAGGCTCAGCGGAACGGGCTTTGAAAGCGGAGCGTCCTATGAGAAATATCTGAAGGAGGTTCTTACCCTGAAACCGAAGGATCCGGGCGTGTTCGACGCCCATATGGATCACGCGTATTTCAGCGCCGTACTGTTGATGGATTACCTGTTCGATACTCTTCCGGAGGACGAGTTCAGAAGCTGCGGGAGCGTGTACTCGGACGTTCTGACGGCGATCGTTCTGCACAACAGCATTTTCAAGCATATCGTCCAGGCGCAGAAGAAGGAAGGCTTCGACCCCGGCAGGCACGCGCTTCCCGCCGGACGGCACCCGCTTGCCTATCTGCTTATGCTCTGCGACGAGCTGCAGTGCTGGGACAGAACCTCTTACGGACAGGATTCGAGAACGGAGGTTCATGCCATGGCCTGCAGTCTCGTGATCGAGGGCAATCAGATATATGCCCAGTACCGTTTCGATAAGGCGATGGAGAAGAAGGCGGGACGGTCTGGGGTGCGCGGTACCTATAAGAAAATGAAGGCAAAGAACGGGGACGTCGTCCCCGAGTTCCAGCGTGATATCGAGGAGATCGTCGCGCTTAACCGGGAGGGAGAGCTGAACCTGAGCGTGTCGTATGAGTTTACGGACGACATCAAATACCGCAAGACGTACCTTTCCCAGAGCAATTTCATGCACCTGTATGACTTCGCGGTGATCCTGTCGGGACGCAGGGAATACGACACCGACAGGGCTGACCAGGATAAGGATATGCGCAGGGAGATGGAAGAGCGTTTCGAGGAGAAATCTCTGGAGTACAAGATCATCGATATCGAGCGTGTCAAGAAGTTTGCCAGATATCTGGATGAGATCAACTGTTTTTATACGGACCGGGCGGTCGCGTATCCGCCGCTTGCGGAATTCACCGACGATGACATGGATAAGATCGGACCGCTAGAGCATGAAAGATGGCTCTGGATCCATCACATCATGGGATGGAAGTACGGAGACGAATATACTCGTCTTCCGGCTACGGAAAACGGGCATAACATCCGCGAGCTTACCAGGACCCACAAGCTGATGCTGAAGGACGGCGTGTACAATCACGAGAATGCCTTAGCGCATTATAAGGAGCTTGACGAAAAGGAGCAGGACAAGGATAAGGAACCGATGAATAAACTGCTTGAGATCCTGGCCATGCTGGACGGCGTGAAGTTTTACCGGATCCCGCAGATCACGGATAATATCCTTTAAAGACCGGTAAGCAGGAAAGGAGATATTCCATGCGCGTGATAGCCGGAACAGCCAGAAGACTGCAGCTGAAGACTCCGGACGGCCTTGATACAAGGCCGACGACCGACCGGATCAAGGAGACCCTGTTCAATATGATCTGGCAGGACGTGGTCCAGACGCGTTTCCTGGATTGTTTCGCGGGCAGCGGAGCGATCGGCATCGAGGCGTTGAGCCGCGGCGCGTCGGAGGCCGTATTTATCGAGAAGAATCCGAAAGCCGCCGCCTGCATCCGGGACAATTTAAAGACCACCCGTCTGGAAGCGCGGGGACGCATTCTGACCTGTGATATTCTGAACGGTCTGCGCAGGCTCGAGGGGCAGAAAGAATCGTTCGGCGTCATTTTCATGGATCCGCCGTACGACCGTCAGTGGGAGAGAATGGTTCTGGAATACCTCCGGGATTCCCGGCTGGCGGACGGCAGTACGCGGATCATCGTCGAGGCGAGCCTGGGCACGGAATTCTCTTACGCGGAGCCGCTGGGGTTTGAGGTGGTCAGGGAAAAGGTCTATAAGACCAACAAACATGTTTTTCTGAGAAAACTGACAGAACAGGAGTAATCACTATGGCAGTTGCCGTTTATCCGGGCAGCTTTGACCCGGTCACGTATGGACATTTCGATATCATAGGGCGCAGTTCGGCCATTATGGACCGTCTGATCGTCGCAGTTTTGAATAATTCTTCAAAAACGCCGTTGTTTTCTGTGGAAGAACGTGTTAATATGTTAATAGATGTTACAAAACATTTACCCAATGTGGAAGTAAGGTCTTTTGACGGTCTTTTGGTGGACTTTGTTCGGAAGAACCATGCGGACGTCATTATCAGAGGGCTCCGCGCGGTGACGGATTTTGAATATGAATTGCAGCTTTCCCAGACCAACCGCGTGATCGCTCCGCAGGTTGATACGATATTTTTGACGACGAATTTGAAATATTCATATTTAAGCTCCAGTATTGTGAAGGAGATCGCCATGTACGGCGGCGATATCAGCGCGTTTGTGCATCCGTTCATAGCCGAAAAGATCAGGGCCAAGTTCGCGGGAAATCAATAATCAGGAGGGAGAGTACATATGAGCAGGATTGAGCAGTTGATCGAGGAGATCGAGGAATATATCGACGGGTGCAAGCCGGCGCCGCTTTCGAATAATAAGATCCTGGTGAACCGGGAAGAGCTGGAGGAGCTTCTGGTGGAGCTCAGGCTGCGCGTACCGGATGAGATCAAGCAGTATCAGCGCGTCATCAGCAATCAGGAAGCGATCATGAATGACGCCCGCACGCAGGCGGACGCCATGCTGCAGGAGGCCAGAAGCCAGACCGATGAGATGGTGAACGAACATGAGATCACGCAGGCGGCTTACGCGGCTGCCAATCAGATCATCGACGACGCCAATGTGCAGGCGCAGGCGATCCTGGATTCCGCGGTCAACGACGCCAACAGCATCCGCCAGGGCGCGATGCAGTATACGGACGACGCGCTGCGCAATCTGCAGAATATCATCGCGCACGCAGTAGAGACCTCCCAGAATCGGTTTGAGGCCTATATGAACGCGATGAAGAACAGTTTTGACCTGGTGACCAATAACCGCAATGAGCTGAACATGCCTCCGCAGCCGCAGGACGCTACGGGAACAGCCGGAGAAGGGGCAGAGACGGAAGGCGTCGGAGCAGGATATACAGAAGACATGCTGTAAGCGCGTGAAGCAGTTTCCACATCACATAATGCCGGATTGACAATCCGGCATTTTTCGCGGGCAACGAGCCGTATGGCCTAAGCACGCTCCGCGTCTGGGCGGCGCCTGACAGCCCCCCGAACGCCGTGACCGCGGTCAGGCAGAGCCCCCGCAGGGGGCCGTTCACAGACTGGGCAATGGCGCGGATCCCCGTCGTGATCTCGGCGACGCCGAGCAGCACTGCCTTAAAGGGAGACGTTCCCCCTGGCAGCTGTTCTATGAATGACGCGAGGATCGAAAACAGCATGATATAGCCGCCGATGCGGACCATGACCTCGACGGAGCGCATCATGAGCGAGTCGAAATCAAAGGAACCGGAGTCCGTACCGCGCCTGCTTTGGGGCGGTTTTGCGCAGCCGGGCCGGTATACGATCCGGGCGAGGCCGGCGATCGGGATGACCGGCAGATACAGACTGGCCGGTACGAGCCATACGGGCACCTCCGGGCCGAGATTGGACGCAAGATATCCCAGCACAAACATGGGGCTGGGATGATTGCTTATGGCGAGCAGATAGCGGGCTTCTGCCGGCGTAATTCGCCCCTGAGCCAGAAACTCCGCGCATGTCCTGGCACCCATCGGACAGCCGCAGAGGAGTCCGCTTATCAGCACGTAGCCGCCGTCGTCGGACAGGCGCAAAAGATTTCTGACAAGGGGCCGCAGCGGCCTCATGAGATACGGCAGGCCGCCGGAGGCGACGATAACATTGGAACAGATCATAAACGGCAGGAGCGTGGGAAGCACGGTTTCAGACCAGAGGAGAAGGCCGCGGCCCGCGCCCTCGAAGGACAGGCCCGGGTGAGTCAGCAGAAGGATAAGCGCAAGGACGGAGGCGATTCCGGCCGGAGACGCGGGACGGGAAGCGGTATTTTCCATAAAGACCCGAATACAATGGATTTATAACAATGTATGTGGCAGAGGGGCGGATATGCGGATCCTTTTGCTGTTCCTGCTGGTTCTTCTGAATGCATGGCTGAGCGATTATCTTGTTGAAAATCCGGATTTCTATCAGCTGGACGCCTATACCTGGGAGAGCGATGAGTTCCGCGCGCTGCGGCTGGGCGAGGCCGCCGCGGGACTCGATACCCTTGATATGGACGGACTGACGTCGGCGATGCTCGCCGCAGAGTATGATCTGACCGATGCGGATGCGGAAGACCTGGATCCGCCGGCCGTCAATATGGCCCTGAGCCGCCGGCCCGCGGAGTATCGGAAGCTCAGAAACGCCTATGAGACGATCTTTGCGGATCTTCGGTATTTCCCGATCCCGCTCAGCGAGAATGAGCGGACGCCGCCGGCAGTCTATGAAAACGGATGGCTGGACCGGCGCACTTACGGAGGCGAGCGCGGCCACGAGGGCTGCGATATCATGGGGACGGCTCTCCCGCGGGGCTCCTACCCGGTAGTCAGCATTACCGACGGAGTTGTTGAGAAAGTCGGATGGCTGGAAAAGGGCGGCTGGCGCATCGGGATTCGGGCGCCGCACGGCCTGTACCTTTATTATGCCCATCTCTATGACTACGCCCGGGACTGGAAGGAAGGAGACCCGGTCGCGGCGGGACAGCTTCTCGGATTCATGGGGGATACCGGTTATTCCGCCGTAGAGGGGACCACCGGCAACTTTGAGGTCCATCTGCATGTGGGAATGTATCTGCGCACGGATCACTATGATGAGCTGAGCGTAAATCCCTATTGGGTTCTTAAGTGGCTTGAAAAAAAACGCCTGAAATACAACTATTGATTTCAAATGCAGAGTTTATGTGGTATACTTATCCATGTAACCGATCAGTGATGGAAAGGCCGGATTCCCGGTCTGAAGCAGTCAGGAGCCGCAGTGATGAATCTTGATCTTCCCGATCAGTACAAAATCCGGATGCGGGAGCTTCTCGGAGAAGAATATGACGACTATCTTGCCTGTTTGGGCTGTCCGCCCTGCCAGGGACTTCGGGTCAACACCCGGAAATGGAAGCCGGAGGAGGCGTATTCCGCGCTCGGCGTTCCGCTGAGACCCGTCCCCTGGACGGACAACGGCTTCTATTATGAAGGGCAGGAGCGGATGGCAAAGGATCCGTATTATTACGCGGGACTTTACTATCTGCAGGAGCCGAGCGCCATGGCGCCGGCGCGTTTCCTGCCGGTGGAACCGGGAAACAGGGTGCTGGATCTGTGCGCCGCTCCCGGCGGCAAGAGTACGGAGCTTGGGGCCAGGCTCTGCGGCGAAGGCCTTTTGTGGGCTAACGATATCAGCAGTTCCAGGGCCAGGGCGCTGCTCAAGAACCTGGAACTGTTCGGGATCCCGAATATCTGCGTGTCCGGTGAGACGCCGGAGCGGCTGGCCGGGCTGTATCCGTCGTATTTTGACCGGATCCTGGTGGACGCGCCCTGCTCGGGGGAAGGAATGTTCCGCCGTGAGCCGGAGATGGTGAAGGACTGGCTTAAGCGCGGCCCGGAATATTACGCGCCGGTTCAGCGGCAGATCCTTAAGCATGCGGCCGTAATGCTGCGGCCGGGCGGATACCTGATGTACTCCACCTGTACATTTTCCGTGACGGAAGATGAGGAAAATGTAATATGGCTATTGCGAGAGTGCCCGGAGTTTGAGCTTGTCCCGCTTCCTGCGTTTGACGGGGCGTGCGGCGGGATCGGACTGAGCGGATGCCTGAGGCTGTACCCGCACCGGGTAGAGGGCGAGGGACATTTTCTGGCCCTTCTTCGCAAACGCGGAGGGGAGAATGGAAGCGGAACGGACGGCGGAGTGCGGGACGGCTGCGGAGAGCGGACAGAATCTGCGGCCGACGGAGTTTTGGACGGTTGCGGAGAGCGGACAGAAGCTGCAGCCAGTGGAGTTTTGGGGACTTTGGCAGGCGGCCGCGGACAGAAGCCGGTGGCGGGATCTTCCGGCGAGTTTGAAAGTTTCCTCCGGAAATGCCGTATCAGCTGGGATACCGGCCGGTTCATGCAGAACGGGGAATCGGTGTACTATCTGCCGGAGGGCTTTTTGCCCGCGCCGGGCGTCCGTTATCTGCGGACCGGACTTCTGATGGGCACCCTGAAGAAGGGAAGGTTTGAACCGTCCCAGGCTCTGGCAATGGCGCTGGGCACCGATACATTTGAGGACTGCGTCTCATTCAGCCATGATGATGAGCGCGTGGTGCGCTATCTGAAAGGAGAGACGGTCTTCTTAAACGACAATGAGGCGGAACGCCGGGGCAGGCAGCTGATCTGCGTGGACGGTCATGGGCTCGGCTTCGCGAAGGCGAACGGAAGGACGCTCAAGAACCAGTATTATCCCGGCTGGAGATGGATGTGACGGCGGAAAGGAGTGGGCCGATGGCAGGGGCAGGCAGAAGTACGATGCGGCTGGACCGTTTTCTGGCGGAGATGGGCTGCGGGACCCGCAGCCAGATCCGGGACGCGGCGAAGAACGGGCGGATCCGCGTCAACGGCGCGGTCGAGAAAAGCCCGGATCGGAAGATCAATCCGGAGACGGACGCGGTCAGTCTGGACGAAAGGGCCGTGGCCTACGCACGGTATGAATATTATATGCTGAACAAACCCGCGGGTGTCGTGTCCGCCACAGAGGACAGAGTCCATACGACGGCGGTGGATCTGATCGGCGGCCGGCTGAGGGACGACCTTTTTCCTGTGGGACGGCTGGATATCGATACAGAGGGGCTTCTGCTGATCACGAACGACGGGGATCTGGCGCACCGGCTGCTGTCTCCGAAAAAGCATGTGGACAAGCGGTATCTGGCGGTTGTGTCAGGGGAGCTTCCCGCCGACGCCGGAGAGCGTTTCGCAGCGGGGATCACGCTGGAGGATGGTACGGTGACGCTGCCCGCCGTTCTGGAGAGTGCGGAGGACGCTGTGATCCCGAAGGGCGCAGGAAGCGCGGCGGATCCGGAGAGCGCGGCGGGCGCTGTGATCCCGGAGAGAACAGAAGGAACCGCGGGAGCGCCACAAACGGCTGAGCTCGGAGACCGGCAGGCGTATATCCTGACGATCCGGGAAGGAAAATACCACCAGGTGAAGCGGATGTTTGAAGTCCTGGGATGCACGGTTGTGTATCTCAAACGGCTGTCCATGGGAAGTCTCCGGCTGGATGGAAAACTGCGTCCGGGTGAATACCGGCCGCTGACGGATGAGGAGCTTGCCGCGCTGAAGGAAGGCCGCTGACGGATGAGGAGCTTGCCGCGCTGAAGGAAGGCCGCTGACGGATGATAGTCTGCCGCGCTGAGGGCGGGAAGACAGGAGAATTTATGACACTTGAGAAGATAAAAGCATTGATATTTGATCTGGACGGCACGCTGGTGGATTCCATGTGGATGTGGAAGGCCATCGACATTGAGTTTCTGGGGCGGTACGGCTATGACTGTCCGGACGATCTGCAGCGTATGATCGAAGGCATGAGCTTCACGGAGACGGCCGCCTATTTTATCAGGCGTTTCCGCCTTCCGCTTTCGATGGATGAGATCAAGGCGGCATGGACGGAGATGTCCATCGACAAATACCGGAACGAAGTGCCTGTCAAGCCCGGCGCCATCCGGCTTCTGGAGTACGCGCGGGATCACGGGATCCTCTGCGGGATCGCCACAAGCAACGGTTCGGATATGGTGGAGGCTGTGCTGACATCCCGGAACATAAAGCCGTATTTTCAGGTGGTGACCACGGCCTGTGAGGTGAAAGAAGGAAAGCCGAGCCCGGATATCTACCTGAAGGTGGCGGCCGACCTTGGGGCGGATCCGAAGGAGTGCCTTGTGTTCGAGGATGTGCCGGCCGGCGCGCTGGCCGGGAAGCGGGCGGGGATGACGGTCTGCGGCGTGGCGGATCAGGCCGCGGAGCATCTGCGCGGCGAGATGGCGGAACTGACAGATTATTTTATAGAAGATTTCCGGCAGCTGTTTGATGAGGCCGGCGAGGTGCGGTTATGAAGATTGCGATCGTAACAGGGGCGTCTTCCGGCATGGGCCGGGAGATCGCTTACCAGATCGGAGACCGGTTTTCCGGGATCGATGAGATCTGGGTGGCTGCCAGGCGCGGGGAGCGCCTGTGGGAAATGAGCGGACAGATCCCTGCGCGCGTCCGCTGTTTTTCGGTGGATGTGACGGAGCCGGCAGGCAGAGAGGAGATCGCCGCCGCCCTGCGGGAGGAGAAGCCGGAGGTGAAGTTCCTGGTCAACGCGGCCGGGTGCGGCGTGATCGGCCGGGTCGGAAGGATTCCGGATGAGGCGGAGCGCAGGATGGTGCGCTTAAACTGCGAGGCATTGTGCGCTGTGACGTCCATGGTGCTTCCATATATGGGCAGAAACAGCAGGATCCTTCAGTTCGCGTCCGCGTCGGCCTTCCTGCCGCAGCCGGATTTCGCGGTCTACGCGGCGACGAAGGCGTTTGTGCTCAGCTACAGCAGGGCGCTCGGCGCGGAGCTGAGAGACCGCCGGATCTATGTGACCGCGGTCTGCCCGGGACCGGTGAAGACGGAGTTTTTCGATACCGCGCAGCAGGTGGAGCCGGTCGCCGCTTATAAGAAATGGTTCATGGCGGATCCGAAGAAGGTGGCCGCGAAGGCGCTTCGGGACAGCATGGCGGGACGGGCGGTATCGGTATACGGGATTTCGATGAATCTTTTCCGTTTCGCGGTCAAGGTCGTGCCGCACGGCGTGATCCTGCGGGCGATGGGAAAACAGGGGAAGGACAGGGACGGAGATGAAAAGACAAAAGGGTGAGTACGGTTACCGCAATTATCGGAAAATGATACAGCTTTGCGAGATCCTGTTCGGGGCGGCCGCCATCGTTATTCAGCTCCTCGCGCGGAATTTTACGGATAACCAGGCGGCGAAGAACGTGCTGACGCTGATGGCGATCCTGTCGGTCCTGCCGACGGCCAATGTGGCCTCGCCGTTTCTGGCGTCCCTGCGTTACCGAACGCCCGGGGAAGAGTTCCACCGCAAGGCGGCGGCCTTCGAGCCGAAGGGCATCCTGCTCTACGACCTGGTGGTTACGACGAAAGAACAGATCCTGCCGTTTGACGCGGTACTGGTCCATCCGAACGGGATATTCGCTTACTGTCCGTCAGAGAAGACCGATGTGAAAAAGGCGGAAAAGACGCTGAACGAATCCATGAAAGCCCAGAAGCTGGATCCGTCGGTCCGGATCATTAAGGATGAGAGACATTTTTTCAGCCGGCTCGCCGGATTAAAGCCGGCGTCCGAATATGAGGACGACGGAAGCGCCGAATATGCTGCCTCGGTCCTGAAGAGCATGTCCATGTAGCGGTATCGGTGAAAGGAGCATAGCGCGCTCATGAAGAGCCTGATCATATCTGAAAATGAAGCCGGACAGCGTCTGGATAAGCTGCTGGCCAAATATCTGGATCTCGCGCCGAAGAGCTTTCTTTATAAGATGATGCGCAAGAAGAATATCACGCTGAACGGAAGCCGGTGTGAGGGATCCGAGCGGCTGAAGACCGGCGATGAGGTGAAGCTCTTTCTGGCGGACGAAACGATCAGCCGCTTCTCTAAGAGGAGTGAGACCGGCCCGGCGGCGGAGCGCGCAGGTGCCGGCAGAGGGGCGGACCGCGGACCTGCCGCGGCGGGCGGCGGGACGAAGCTCGATATCATCTATGAAGACGAACACATTTTACTGGTCAATAAGCCGACCGGAATGCTGTCCCAGAAGGCCAGGGAGGACGACGTCTCCCTGGTGGAGCATATTATCCGGTATCTTCTTGACAGCGGCCAGATCACACAGGAAACGCTCAGGACCTTCCGGCCTTCGGTCTGCAACCGGCTTGACCGCAATACCAGCGGCATTGTCGCGGCGGGAAAGTCCCTTGCCGGGCTTCAGATCCTTTCGCAGGGGTTTCGGGACCGCAGCATCCACAAATATTACCGGTGCGCGGTGAAAGGACATGTCGGCGGGAAGAGAACGATCACCGGTTATCTGACGAAGGACGAGAATACGAACCGGGTAACGGTGCATGAAGAACCGGCGGAGGGCGGAGCGGTGATCGAGACGGAATATGAGCCGTCGGCATACTGCCGGGACGGGCAGGGCGGCGAGTATACGCTGCTCTTTGTGGCGCTGATCACCGGACGGACCCACCAGATCCGGGCGCATCTGGCGTCGGTCGGCCATCCGATCATCGGCGACGTCAAGTATGGCGACAGGAGTCTGAATGAGAGGATGCGGCGGGAGTACGGCATCAGCCATCAGATGCTTTACGCCTGCCGGATCACATTCCCGGAGATGCCCGCGCCGATGGAATATTTAAGCGGAAGGACGTTTGCGGCGCCGGAACCGGCGGAGTTTAAGAAGTTTTCGTGGAAGCGGACAGGTCCGGAACACGGACGGGCGGACGGAGGTAGGTAGACAGCTATGGGAACCTGGAATTCCAGAGGCTTAAGGGGATCGACCCTGGAGGATATGATCAACCATACCAACGAGGTGTACCGGGAGAAGAAGCTGGCGCTGATCCAGAAGGTGCCGACGCCGATCACGCCGATCAATATCGATAAGGAGTCCCGCCATATTACGCTGGCGTATTTTGACCAGAAAAGTACGGTGGACTATATCGGGACGGTGCAGGGTCTTCCGGTCTGCTTTGACGCCAAGGAATGCGCGGTAAATACATTTCCGCTGCAGAATGTTCACGAGCATCAGGTGCGGTTTATGCAGGAGTTTGAGGAGCAGGGCGGAGTGTCCTTTATCATCCTTCACTGGACGGCGATCGACGAGATCTATTATATTCCTTTCGATGAGCTGTACGGGTTCTGGAAACGGATGCTTGAAGGCGGGAGGAAGAGTTTTACTTATGAAGAGATCGATCGTTCCTGGCGTATCGGACACCATCGGGACGTGCTGGTCCATTATCTGGAAATGATCCAGAAGGATCTGGACAGGCGGTCCGGGGAAGGAAACGGCTTATGAGAGAAGAGCGGATCGCTGCGTTTGATTTCGTCAGGGTCATGGCCGCCTTCGGCGTCATGGCGTTTCATTTCTTTATCTATACGGCCTGTCCCCTCAAGCTGTTTTTGAATTACAGAAACGGCGGCTGGGGCAATGTCTGTTCCACGGTATTCTTCATCCTGTCCGGGGCGCTTCTGGGCCTGCGCGATACGGATATCTCGTCGGTTGGCGGACTCAGGACTTTTTACCGTAAGCGGTGGAGGAGCATTTTCCCGATGTACTACGCGGCATACGCGTGGGGCTTTGCCCGGATGGTCAGGGACACTGGCCGGCTGTTCTATAACGGAAAGCCCTGGCTGCTTATCCAGACTGCGCTGGGGCTGGACGGATATCTGGTCTATCGTTTCCCGGACAACTACTATATCCTGGGCGAATGGTTTACCGGCGCGATCGTCCTTCTGTATCTGTGTTTTCCGCTGATCCTGCGGGTGATGCGGCGCTCGGAGAAGGCAGCGGCGGCAGCGGTGCTGTCTCTGTACGCCGGCATGCTGCTTCTGTACCGGTATGGGGATTTCTTTCTGATCGACGATTTTAAGAATCTGATCTCCTGTCTTCTCAGCTTCTGGATGGGGATGGAGATCGCGGCGCATAAGGCCCTGCTGGACGATGGGCGGGTGTCGGCAGTCTGCTGGGCAGGCGCCGTCATACTGGCCCTGGTGAAGGTGCCGCTTGCGGAGAATATCCTGACGCATCTGATGGGGCTGTTCTGTTTTGTCGTTCTCTGCGATCTTGGGAAATGGCTCACCGCGCGGTCGGAGGCGGCCTGCTCCTTCGTCCGGTGGCTCGGCGGCCTTTCCTTCGGGATCTTCCTTATGCATCACGCGACGATCCGCGAGGCGCTGGCGGTCAGAAACCCGGCCTCTGTCCGCGGGATGTTTCTCATGCTGGGCCTGATCGCGGTCTGTACTCTGGTCCGCGCCTGGATCCTTAAGACGGTCACGGACGCCCTTTTAAATGGCGCTACAAGAAAAAAACTGTAATTTTCTGTGACTTTTTTGTGGTTTTCGTTAGAAAAATCCAAAGTTTATGATTAAATATAGAAATTTTTACATATCCTAAGATCCGGACCGGGAGAAAACCGGACCGGATTTTGTCGCGATTTTCCATAATTACAATCAATAGACTGTGGATACCACATATATGAGATTGTTTTAACGCTTGACAAATCGATTTTTTTCCCGTATAATGCGATACATCACAGTGATGAAGTCATTTCCCGCCGGACGCAGGTGAATGAATATTTATAACATTTCCTGCATACGGACAGAATCACGGGGGATTGGGGAGACCGGGAGATGGACTGTCAAGAAGGAGGATATCATATGGCAGACAACAACACTAAGAAGAAAAGCGGCGGCGGAGCACTGCTTGGAGCGGCGTTTATCATGGCGACATCGGCCATCGGCCCCGGTTTCCTGACGCAGACGGCAAGCTTTACCGGCACCCATCAGGCCAGCTTCGGTTTCGTGATCCTGGCGTCCATCGTCCTGGCGGCTATCGCCCAGATCAATATCTGGAGAGTGCTGTGCGTGTCGGGACTGCGCGGACAGGACGTGGCCAATAAGATCCTTCCGGGTCTGGGCTATGTCGTATCGCTCCTGGTCGCGTTCGGCGGACTGGTATTCAACATCGGCAACGTCGGCGGCGGCGGCCTGGGCTTCAATACGCTCCTGGGTCTTCCGACCAAGGCGGGCTGCGCTCTGGCGAGCGCCATCGCGATCGCGGTATTCCTGATCAAGGATGCCAAGGCGGCTATGGATAACCTGGCGAAGGTCCTGGGCGGCATCATGATCGTAGTTATTTTCATTATCATTCTCGTTGTGAAGCCTCCGGTCGGCGACGCGCTTGTCAACACCGTAGTTCCTTCCACCGGGTACGGCGCGCTGGTTCCGGCCATCATCACACTGCTGGGCGGCACAGTCGGCGGCTACATCACATTCTCCGGCGCGCACCGTCTGATCGACGCGGGCATCACCGGCGAGAAGAATCTGAAAGAGATCAATAAGAGCTCCGTTATGGGTATCGGGAT
>CANQGA010000083.1 GCA_947600145.1 uncultured Lachnospiraceae bacterium
TTCCTCCGGCGTCTTGGGGGCATAGTCCCGCTTCCAGCGGCGCAGATGGGAAAGCTTTGTATCACCGTGCCGTCCACCGTATAGACCGCCTGACCCAGCACGGCCCCGCGTCTGACGGGGGCCTGCACGCGCTCCGGCAGTTCGATCCGGATCCGCGCCTGCTCGCCTTCCTTCATCAGCGCCGAAAATCCGCCCCCGGCATCTTCCCCGCAAAGAGACAGCTTCAGATGCGCCTCCTCCGACAGATCCCCGTTTTCCGGGATCCCGTTTTCAGCTGTAAGCGCCGGAAGACGCGGTTCCTCAAAAATATCTTTCTTCTGATACATTTCCAGCCCGTAACCGAACAGCTTCCTCGCGTCGCTCCATTTGTAAGTCTTGTGGGGCGGCCAGCCGCATCCCAGAACGGCCAGCGTATAGCGGCGCGTTCCATCCTCCAGGGCCGCCGTATAGCAGTAGCCCGCGGCGCCGGTGAAACCGGTCTTGCCGGACACCACCCCGTCCATCGACGTCAGAAGAGCGTTGTGATTGCAGCAGGAGTAGCTTTCCCTTCCTTCCAGATCCGTAAAATAGTAATTCTGCGTTTCGGTAATTTTGAGAAATTCTTCCCTCTTCGGCGACTTCCAGACACAGTAGGCCATGATCGCGGCCAGATCCCTGGCCGTAGTACTGTGGACACGTTTCACGCCGTCCGCCGCCTGCGACTCTCCGTCCAGGCCGTTGGGCGTCACAAACCAGGTGTCCTTGCAGCCAAGCTGCTCCGCCTTTTCATTCATCATCTCCGCGAAGGCGCCGACGCTGCCGCCGATATGCTCTGCGATCATGACGGCTGTGTCGTTGTGGGATTCGAGCATCAGTGAATAGAGCAGATCCCCCAGCCGGAACGTGCGGCCCGCGGGCGCGCCCAGACGGACCTTCGGCTGGCCGGCCGCGTAGGAAGACACGGTCACGATATCGTCCGGATCGCCGTTTTCCAGCGCCAGGATGCAGGTCATGATCTTGGTCGTGCTTGCCATGGGCCGGGCCGTATCGGCGTCCTTGCCGTAGAGAACGCGGCCGGTGTCGGCATCCATGAGAACGGCCGATCGGGCATAGAGGCTGAAGGAAGGCTCCGCGTCAGCCGCCAGGCTCTCCATATCCGCAAAGCATCCCGCGCAGACACACCAAAGGACCGCCGCAAGCCCCGCTGCCGCCAGGCCCCGCCGGTCCTTTCTCCGCCATTGGCCGCGCGCGCGCCGCGGCCGGATCCGTCCGTAAATCTCTCTTATTTTCACTCTGCTGTCTCCGATGTGGTTTTTACTATCCTATTCGATGACAGCGGAAGATAGACTCGCGCGGCGGAGCCCTTTCGGATAATGATTCTTAAGCGCCGTTCCCACCTGCTTCGCCCATCCCGCCGGCCAGCCGTCCGCGGTGACCAGCGTCCATCCGTTTCCGCAGGCTGAGTCGTCCGGGCAGACGGCGATCTCCTCGCCGCGCAGATAGGCGGCAAGCCTTTCGTCATCACACGTCAGATCGCAGGTCCTCACAGCCTGGGACGGGCGCAGATACAGAGCCAGCGCGTGGGACGGCTCCAGCCGGTCCTTCTTCACGGTTCCAAGATGCAGGCCGGGTCTCAGTATCTTCAGCCCGCGGATGCTTTCGACGCCTTCCGGAAGAAGATACAGCTGATCGCCGAACATGCGCATACGATGCCTCATTTCCTCACCGGACAGATCCGGCACCGGTTCCGTGAAGTTCCCGCCGCAGAACCGCTGCCAGAGCTGAACGGTCTCTTTTGTGACTCCACTCTCCTGCCCGCGCGGATCCGGACGCGACGGCCGCTTCTGTCTTCCGGTCTCCGAAGGCCCTTCGCTTCCGCCGGCCCGCCTAAATACCGCGGCAAAATGCCCTTCTCCCTCGGCCAGATGCGGCCATATCCGAACGGTGTCCCGAAGCTCTTCCCGCGCGCTCCCGGCCCATTCCGGATGTCCCGGCGAAAGTCCTTCGCACCGCTTCACGCTCTCAACGACATAGTCCGGATGGCGGTCCAGGAACCGCGCGGCCGTACCTTCATCCTCGTCAGGGGCGAATGTGCAGGTCGAATAGACGAGCCTGCCTCCGGGCCGCAGCATCTTTGCCGCGCTGTCCAGGATCTGCGCCTGCCTCCGGGCACAGAGCTGTACATTCTCCGGGCTCCACTGACGGGCTGCCTCCTCGTCCTTCCGAAACATCCCCTCGCCGGAACAGGGCGCGTCCACCAGGATCCGGTCGAAAAAAAGCGGGAAATATTCTGCCAGACGTTCCGGATCTTCATTGGTCACGACCACATTCGCCGCGCCGAAGCGCTCCACATTCTGGGAGAGGATCTTTGCCCGTGCCGGATGGATCTCATTGCAGACCAGAAGACCGCGGCCTCTCATCCTGCCGGCGATCTGCGTCGTCTTGCCGCCGGGCGCCGCGCACAGATCCAGGACTCGCTCTCCGGGCCGTGGATCCATCAGCTCCGCAACCGCCATCGCGCTGGGCTCCTGGATATAGTAAAGTCCAGCGTCATGGTACGGGTGGCTTCCGGGGCGGGTCCGGCTGTCGTAATAGTACCCGTCCCGCGCCCAGGGGATCTTCCTTAAACCGAACATTCCGGTCAGGCGACGCGTGATATCCGCCTCATCCGCAGTGCCGCGTTTCTGCGCGGTATCTGTTTTCTCTTCGCCGTTTCGCGTTTCCGCTGCGGCTGCCGTCCCAATTTTCAGCGGATTCAGCCTCAGCCCCTGCGTTCTGGGCTTTGCGAAACTCTCCGCAAACGCTTCATATTCATCGCCCAGAAGATCCCGCATCCGCGCAAGGAAAGCGGCGGGAAGCGCCGTCACCGGTACTTCCCGCGATTCGTTATTCGGAATCTCTGTTTCTGGTCTCAAACTCTTTTTCTTCACGATAAACAGACTCCCGTTCTGTCCCGGCGGTCCGCCGCGGAATCATCTGCCGAACAGCGTTCCCAGGATCCCCCGCCCGATGCTGGCGCCCAGATTGCCGCCCAGTTTCTTGCCGAAGCTTCCTCCGATGGTCTTGCCCAGCTCGTTGCCCACCTCGCGGCCGATGGTTCCCGCGGCGCTCTTCGCCACGCTGGATACCGCCTGTTTGCGGGCCCTGGCCGCCGCCTCTCGTTCCCTCTCTTCTTCCTTTGCCTTCCGTTCCGCCTCTCTGGCCTCCTCGCGGGCCTGGCGTTCCGCTTCCTTCGCGGCGGCTTTCGCCTGGCGCTCGGCCTCTTTCTCGGCCTCCTTCGCGGCCAGTGCTTCTTCCTTCTGCTTCGCCTCAAGCGCCGCCTGCTCTTCGGCTGCCTGCGCGTCCTGCTTCAGCTTTCTCTGGAAGAACTCATACGCCGAATCCCGGTCCACATAAGTGCCGTACTTGGAATAGAGCGTACAGTTCCGGATCTCCGCCTGACGGTCGCCGTCCAGGATCGGTCCCATCTGGCTCTGAGGCGGCAGGATCTTCGCTTTCTGAACAACGGACGGGGAACCGTCTTCCTGCAGGAAGGACACCAGCGCTTCGCCGATCCCCAGCTGCGTCAGCACCTCCTTCGTATCAAAATCAGGGTTCACGCGGAAGGAATCCGCTGCCGCCTTCACCGCCTTCTGATCCGCCGGCGTATAGGCGTGCAGCGCGTGCTGGATCTTGTTGCCGAGCTGTCCCAGAACGCCGTCCGGGATGTCCTTCGGACTCTGGGTAATGAAATAGATCCCGACTCCCTTGGACCGGATCAGTTTCACCACCTGCTCGATCTTCTGCAGAAGCGCCTTCGGCGCGCCGTCAAACAGCAGATGGGCCTCGTCGAAGAAGAACACCATCTTCGGCCGATCGCAGTCGCCTGCCTCCGGCATGATCTCGAACAGCTCCGACAGCATCCAGAGCATAAAGGTGGAATACATCATCGGATTGTTGATCAGGCTCTCGCTGTGGAGAATATTGATCATGCCCTTCCCGGAGAAATCCGTCCGGAACCAGTCGTGGATATCCAGCGCCGGTTCCCCGAAAAACTTGTCGCCGCCCTGCTCCTCCAGAGCCACCAGCCCCCGCAGAACGCTGTTGATGCTCTGCTTCGGCATATTCCCGTACTTCGCGCTGTACTCCTTGTTGTTCTCCGCCACATAATTCAGCATGGCGCGAAGGTCCTTGATATCCAGCAGAAGCAGCCCCTCGTCGTCCGCGATCCGAAACACGATGGACATGATATCCGTCTGCGCGTCCGTCAGATCCATAAGCCGCGCCAGGAGCGTGGGCCCCATCTCGCTGACCGTAGTCCGAAGCGGCAGTCCCTTCTCCCCGAAAATGTCCCAGAAACAGACCGGATAGGCGTGATAGGAAAATCCGGCCTCCGCCAGTCCGAATTTCGCGATCCGCTTCTGCATGTCCTCACTGTCCGCGCCGGGACGGCAGGTTCCCGCCAGGTCGCCCTTCACGTCCGCCAGAAATACAGGAACTCCCGCGTCGCTGAACGACTCCGCAAGAACCTTCAGCGTGATCGTCTTGCCGGTGCCGGTCGCCCCGGCGATCAGTCCGTGGCGGTTGGCCATCTTCGGCAGGATCCATTCATTGCCGCTGTCACTTTTTCCGATCCAGATCTTTCCGTCATAAAACATATCGCACCCTCCGTCTTATCAGTTCCGTTTTCCGTCATACCTCCGACCCGGGGACCGATCCCTCCGGTCCGCAGAAAGCGGCTAAGATATGACCGTCTGCTACCAGTATACCAGAAAGCGGGAAAGTATCAAGTAAAAAAACCGCGGAAAGATCTCTCTTCCCGCGGTCTCTTCCTTTTGATCGCTTCCGGCCTTTCGGTCCGGCTTCGCATTTCCCGTTCCGGCCTTACAGCTCGATCTTCATGTCGTCGCCGCCGACGCCGTTCACCACATAGTAGGCAGCGCCTTCTTCCGGCTTCACATAGAGCTCGATGGTCTCGATCGCGACGCCCTCGTTGGCCTCCGCAAACGCCTTCTTCGCGGCCTCAAGGATATCCTTCGCCGCTACCTCCTGGCCTGCAAACTGAATATATACGTTCGCCTGCTTGGCGTCCGTCTTCTTCGCGGCAGTCTTCTTCGCCGGAGCTTTCTCAGCCTTCGGAGCAGCCTCCTTCTTGACGGCAGGCTTCTTCGCCGCGGTCTTCTTCGGAGCGGCTTCCGTCTCCGTCTTCTTTGCCTCAGCCGCCTTCGGGGCCGCCTCGGCTTCCGTCTTCTTTGCTCTCGGCTTTCTGGTCTTCTTGACCGGCTCCGCCCCCACAGTTGCCTCTAATACTTTCTCAACATCTGCCATAATCGTTTCCTCCTGAATTTCTGCATTCCAGATAAATTTAAGCTGAAAATTTTTTGCAAAATAAATTGTATGTAGTATAAATCTATTTTAATGTTTTGTCAACGTAGCAAGCGAAAAATCGTTGCATTTCCTCATTTTATCGTACTTTTTCGGTTCTTTTTCGCCACAATGCATGGTATTATCATGCACAGCGTCTCATATATATTCTGTAATACCGGTCATCCGCACCAGGAGAACTCCATGGACACTCCATCCCGCATCATCCGAAAAGGCGCCGAATATTTCTTTCTCGCGGTACTCTGTTTCTGCATGGGAGACGCGGCCGCGCGTCTGGCGGAACGCTATCCGCTGAACGCGCATCCGAACGCCCGCTCGTTCGTTTCATCCTCTGATCCGCGCGCTGCGGCCGTCTCCTCCGAGGGCAGCTGGGGCTTAAGCTTTCAGGAAGAAGGAAAGCCTCCCGTCGCCAATGCCTCCGCAGATTATCTTGCCCAATTTGACGCATTCTACGCGCGCCAGACCGACGAAAAAGTTCTCTATCTGACCTTCGACGCCGGCTATGAAAACGGCTGCACGGAGGCGATCCTGGACGCCCTGAAAAAGCATCGGGCCCCCGCGGCGTTCTTTGTCGTCGGAAACTATATCGAGACCGCGCCGGATCTGGTAAAGCGCATGGTGTCCGAAGGCCATATCGTCGGCAACCACACCTTTCATCACCCGGACATGTCGTCCATCTCCACTGAGGAAGCGTTCTCAAAGGAGCTTACGGATCTGGAAACGCTCTATGAACAGACTACCGGCCAGCCCATGAAGAAATACTACCGCCCGCCCCAGGGCAGATACAGCGAGTCCAACCTGAAAATGGCCCAGGCGCTCGGCTACAAAACCTTCTTCTGGAGTCTGGCCTATGTGGACTGGTACCAGGACGATCAGCCGTCCCACGAGGAAGCCTATGAAAAGCTTCTGGGCCGCGTCCATCCCGGAGCCGTCGTCCTGCTTCACAGCACCTCCAGGACCAACGCAGAGATCCTCGACAGCCTTCTGACGAAATGGGAGGAAATGGGCTACCGGTTCGCGTCGCTCGACGAGCTGGCGGCGTCCGCCATCTCACGCGAAAGCGCTGCTTCCGCGCGCAGTTTCTGAAACAGCTTTCCGAAGAAATCTTCACGGATCTCCTCCGCCTCCACGACAACCACCGTCACATTGTCCCGGCCCCCCGCCGAAAGAGCGGCCTGAACCAGATCCTGCGCCAGTTTCTCCGGTCTCTTCCCGCGGCTCAGGATCTCACAGATTTCCCCATCCGCCACCATATCCGTCAGTCCGTCGCTGCAGATCAGGTAACGGTCACGGGGCCGTACTTCCAGATCGGCAGACGCCGGCTCCAGAATCATCTCGCTCGGGAAAATACCCAGATACTGGGTAATCTGATGCCGTCCGGGATGTACCGCGGCTTCTTCCGGCTTCAGGATCCCGTCGCGGATCATGCTGGCAGCTGCAGTATGATCCGTAGAGATCTGTTCCAGCCTTCCGTCACGCAGACGATAGATCCGGCTGTCCCCCAGATTGACCGCCTGCACCCTGTCCGCCGCAAATTCCAGAAGAGAGACCGTCGAACCCATGCGGACGCCCTTTTTCTGAATCTCCCCGCAGATCCCGGCATTGGCCGCGCGAATATAGCGCATGGCCCCGGCCCGCAGAGGCGCCGCCGCCAGCCGATCCTCGTCCTTCCCGGCCGCCGGGGATCTGCCGTTTAGACCGCAGAACTCGTCCAGCTTCTCAACCGCTGTCAGAGACGCCAGCTCCCCCAGTTCCTCCCCTCCCATGCCGTCGCAGACAGACGCCATCAGATAGCCGTCCGCCTTACCGGCGCAGGAAGACTCCGGCTGGTCCACATTCCGGCGGAAGCTGCCGTCAACATAGTAATTATCCTCATTATTCTGCCGAATCCGTCCCTGATGAGTGCGCGCGGCATAGCTCAGACGATACATCGGGCGTCTCCTTCCTCTGCGGTTACTTTTTCAGGGCCCTGATCCGCCCGATCGCCTCCACCGTATTCTCATAATTTCCAAACGCCGTCAGCCGGAAATATCCTTCCCCGCTGGGCCCGAAGCCGCTGCCCGGGGTTCCCACCACATGGGCCTCGCTCAGAAGATAATCGAAGAAATCCCAGCTCGTCATCCCTTCCGGCACCTTAAGCCAGATGTAGGGCGCGTTAACGCCGCCGTACACCTCATATCCGGCTTCCTTCAGCCCGTCGTAGATCACCTTCGCGTTGCGCATATAATAGGCCACCTGGTCCTTTAACTGGGCCTTTCCTTCCTCCGAATACACGGCCATGGCCGCCTTCTGCACGATATAGGGCGCGCCGTTGAATTTCGTCCCGTGCCGCCGCGCCCACAGGCTGTGGGCAGAGGCGCCGCCGCGTTTTAAGTCCTTCGGCACCACCGTAAAGCCGAGCCGCACGCCGGTAAAGCCCGCGTTCTTGGAAAATGACCGGAACTCGATGGCGCAGGTCCTGGCTCCCGGGATCTCATAAATGCTGTGAGGCACGTCCTCCTGCGCGATATACGCCTCGTAGGCCGCGTCGTAGAGGATCACCGCTCCCACCGAATTGGCGTAGTTCACCCACACCGCGAGCTGATCCCTGGTAAGCGCCGTCCCGGTTGGGTTATTGGGCACGCACAGGTAGATCAGATCCGGCGTCTCCTCCGGCAGCTGCGGCACAAAACCGTTCTCCGCCGTACACGGCATGTAGATCACATTGCTCCAGGTCTGCGTCTTCTCATCATATTCCCCGGTCCGCCCCGCCATTACGTTGGAATCCACATATACCGGATAGACCGGATCGCATACCGCGATCCTCGCGTCCGCCGGGAAGATCTCCTGGATATTCCCGCAGTCGCTCTTGGCGCCGTCCGAGACAAAGATCTCATCCGCGCCGATCTCGCATCCCCTCGCCTGATAATCCTTTTCCGCGATGGTCTCCCGCAGGAACGCGTAGCCCAGATCCGGCGCGTAGCCGTGAAATGTCTCCGCGTGTCCCATTTCCTCCACCGCTTCATGAAGCGCGGAAATGATCGCCGGAACCAGCGGCTGCGTCACATCCCCGATCCCGAGGCGGATCACCTTCACGTCCGGATGCTCCGCCGAATACGCCGCCACCTTTTTCCCGATCGTCGAAAACAGATAGCTCCCCGGCAGTTTCAGATAGTTTTCATTCAGCCTGACCATAATACGATATCCTCCATATAAAATAATTTGATCATTTTCTCTTCCGCAAAACGCGCCCGCGGGCAGTGTTTACACGTCGATCTCTCCCCGGAACACTTCCTCCGCCGGCCCGGTCATAAAGATATGCCCGCTGCCGCCCCGGTCCCACCGGATCGTCAGCGTTCCGCCCAGCAGATCCACCTGCACCGTATCGTCCGTATAACCCATCAGCATGCACGCCGCGGCGCAGGCCGACGCGCCGGTCCCGCAGGCCATGGTCTCCCCGCTTCCGCGCTCCCACACGCGCATCCGCACATGCCCCCGGCCGAGCACCTGCACAAATTCCGAATTCACCCGGTCCGGAAAGCGCGTGTGGTTCTCGTATTCCGGCCCGACCGCGTTCAGGTCAAGTTCCCCGATCTCCTTCCGGAAATACACCGCGTGGGGATTCCCCATCGAGATCCCTACGAACGTCTGCTTCCGCCCTTCCACGAAGATTCCCTCCGGCAGCTTCGACGTCAGTTCCGGCACGCCCATATCCACGGTCGCGGCAATGGCCTTTCCGCCGATGATTTCCAGCTCAAGCGTCTTGATCCCCGCCAGCGTCTCCACCGTCAGGCGCTCCTTTGCCGCGATGCCGTGCTCATACACATATTTCCCGACGCATCGGATCGCGTTGCCGCACATTTCTCCTTCCGACCCGTCCGCATTGAACATCCGCATCCGGCAGTCCGCCTTCTCCGACGGGCAGATCAGCACAAGACCGTCCGAGCCGATCCCGAAATGACGGTCGCTCAGCCGCGCCGCAAGCGTCCCGGGATCAGAAACGGTCTCTCTGAAGCAGTCCACATACACATAATCGTTTCCGGCTCCCTGCATTTTCACAAAACGCATATCATTCCCTCCTACGTCATCAGGCTGATCAGCTTCTGCGCCGTCTCCACCATCGAACTCCCGCTGTCCATGCTGCATTTCTGAATGTAACGGTGCGCCTCGCTTTCCGTCATGCTGTTCCGCTCCATCAGAAGCTCCTTCGCGCGCGTGATCGCCTGCCGGTCGCCCTCGCTGCGCTCCGCCGGCTTCTGCCGGGCGGCCCTCCGCCTGCGGGACAGCTCCTCATCCAGGCCCAGAAGCGCCTCCATAAGATCGTGGACCATAAGCGGCATCGGAAGCCATGTCACTCCGTCCGGAAGCGCGTCTCCCACACGCCGGGCCGAGGCCACTAAAAGCATGGCAAACTCACGCGGCATCAGTTCGCGCAGATCCGAATACAGCATATCGCCGAAACGGTATCCGCTGACGATGATCCCTCCGTGGAGGCCGTCCAGACTGCTGATGGCCTGCGCGCCGGAATTGCAGACCGCGACCACCGGAAAGCCGTTCCGCACTATGATGTTTTTAATGCTTTTCGCGTCCTCCGGTTTCGAGAACGCCACAATGATATTGGTCACACATTCACCCTCAGAATTTATACAGATATTCGCCGATCTCCCAGTCCGTCACCTGGCTGCGGAACTCGTTCCATTCCCGCTTCTTCGCCTCCAGGTACTTGGTGTAGACCGTTTCTCCCAGCACCGACTCCAGGAATTCGTCATTTTCAAACTGCTCGATGGCCTCTCCCAGCGTCTCCGGCAGATGACGGATGCCTCTCCGCTTCATCTCCGCCCTGGAGAGGGAAAACGCGTTCCCGTAGAACGGCTTGGGCGGCACCAGACAGCGGCGGATGCCGTCAAGCCCTGCCGCCAGACAGGCCGCGAGCGTCAGATAGGGATTCATGGCCGGATCCGGGCTCCGAAGCTCGATCCGGGCCGAAGCGCCCCGGTTGGACGGGATCCGCATGACCTGACCGCGGTTGGCCGCCGACGCCCACGCGATATAGACCGGCGCGTCGTAGCCGGGGATCAGCCGCTTATAGGAATTCACCAGCGGATTCGTCAGGATCGTCATCGACTCGATATGATACAGGATCCCGGCCAGGAACTGATACGCCAGCTGGCTTAAACCCATGCTGTCGGACGGATCCGAGAACAGATTCTTGCCGAGGCCGTCTTCCAGAGACATATTGATGTGCATCCCCGAACCGTTGACACCGGCCTTGGGCTTCGGCATAAAGGTCGCGTGGAGACCGTGGCGCTTGGCAATGGTCTTCACAGCGTTTTTGAACGTGACGATATTGTCGGCGGCGCGGAGCCCCCGCTCGTACTGGATATCCACCTCGTGCTGGGCAGGCGCGATCTCGTGATGGGAGGATTCGATCTCGAAGCCCATTTCTTCCAGATTCAGAACGATGTCGCGCCGCACATTTTCCGCCAGATCGATGGGCGCCACGTCGAAATATCCCGCCGTCTCATGGGTCTGGGTCGTAGGCCGCCCCTCCTCGTCGGCATGGAACAGGAAAAACTCGCATTCCGGCCCCACATTGAAATAGTAGCCCATCTCCTCAGCTTCTTTGAGGACTTTCTTAAAAACATATCTGGGGTCGCCCTCGAACGGAGTCCCGTCCGGACAGTAGACGTCGCAGAGGAGCCGCGCCACCTTGCCCTGCTGGGGCCTCCACGGGAAGATCTCGAAGGTGTCAAGATCCGGATGCAGGTACATATCCGTCTCTTCCTCCCGCACGAAGCCCTCGATGGCGGAGCCGTCGAACATGCAGAGATTGTCCAGCGCCTTCTGGAGCTGCCCGGCCGTGATCGCCACATTTTTAAGCATCCCGAAGATGTCCGTGAACTGCAGGCGGATGAATTCCACATCCTCCTCTTCCACCATACGGATAATATCTTCTTTGTTATATCGTCCCATAAACATGATCTCCTTTTCAATGAGATAAAAAAGGGCGTCACAAATCAATGTAACCCCCTTGCTACATACATATGTGAAAATCATATCAGCAGAACTTTGAAATGTCAACTCCTGAAATGATTCCTTACGATTCCTCATCCGTTCCTCTTATACCGAAGCGACCGGATCGCGTTCAGGATCGCCAGCACCGACACGCCCACGTCCCCGAACACCGCCATCCACATCCCGGCCGCGCCCATTGCCGCCAGGATCAGGATCAGGATCTTTACGCCGATGGCAAAAATAATATTCTGATGAACGATCCCCACCGTTTTTCTCGCGATCCGGATGCCGTCCACGATCTTCGACGGCTCGTCGGTCATGATGACCACGTCCGCCGCCTCCACCGCGGCGTCCGAACCGATGCCGCCCATGGCGATCCCCACATCCGCCCTGGAAAGGACCGGCGCGTCGTTGATCCCGTCGCCGACGAACGCCAGCGTACGTCCGGCGGGTTTTTCCGCGAGAAGCGCTTCTACCCTGGCCACCTTGTCAGCCGGAAGCAGGCCTCCGTAGACGCGGTCAAGTCCCAGCTTCCTTCCGACAGCCTGCCCGACGGATTCCCTGTCGCCGGTGAGCATGACAAGCTTGCTTACGCCCTCGCCGCGCAGACCGGACAGCGCCGCCGGCACGTCGTCACGCACCGTGTCAGAGATCGTGACCGCGCCGATGTATTCCTGACCGCGCGCCGCATAGAGCGTCGTCCCCGCCGCGTCCTGAACCGACCGGAACGCGATTCCCTGGCGGTTCATCAGTTTCTCATTGCCGATATAAAGATCAAAGGTGCCGGCGTCCGGTGCGGCCGTCTTCAGCACCGCGTGGATCCCATGCCCGGCGATCTCCTCCACCGATACGATACGGCTCTGGTCGAGCTCCTGCTCCCCGTTCATCCCGCGGTAAGCCTCCAGCACCGACAGCGCGATCGGATGGGTCGAATGGCACTCTGCGTACGCGGCAAGCTCCAAAAGCTCCCGCCTGCCGATCCCGGCCGGCTCCACGTCCGTCACCGCGAACTTCCCGGTGGTCAGCGTCCCGGTCTTGTCAAACACGACCGTGTCCAGATTGCCCATGGCTTCCAGAAAGTTGCTTCCCTTCATCAGGATCCCCTGCTTTGACGCCGCGCCCAGGCCGCCGAAGAAGCTGAGCGGCACGGAGATCACCAGCGCGCAGGGGCATGACACCACCAGGAAGCTGCAGGCCCGGTACACCCACACCGACCAGGACTGTCCCGCCGCGACCGGCGGGATCAGAGCCAGCGCCAATGCCAAAAACACAACGGCCGGCGTGTATACACGCGCAAATCTTGTGATAAAATTCTCCGCCTTCGCCTTCCGCGAGCTGGCGTTCTCCACCAGCTCCAGGATCTTCGCCACCGTGGAATCGTCGTAGCGCTTCGTGACCTGTACTTCCAGCAGGCCGTTCAGGTTGATGGAGCCGCTGACGATATTCTCCCCTTCTCCGATCTCCGCCGGCATGGACTCGCCGGTCAGGGCCTTCGTATCCAGGCTGGATCTCCCCTTCACGACGACGCCGTCCAGCGGCACCCGCTCTCCCGGACGGATCACCACGGTCTCGCCGATCTCCACCTCGTCCGGATCCACCTGCTCTTCCTTCCCGCCGCGGATCACATTGGCGTATTCCGGATTGATATCCATCAGGTCGGAAATGGATCTGCGGGACTTATTTACCGCGTAATCATTGAAAAATTCACCCACCTGATAGAACAGCATGACCGCGACGGCCTCTTCATAGGCCCCCACCAGGACCGCCCCCACGGTGGCAACCGTCATCAGGAAATTCTCATCGAATACCTGGCCGCCACGGATGGTCCGAAGCGCCTTCAGCGGGATGTCATAGCCCGCCGCCAGATACGAAACCGCAAAACAGATCCAGTCGACGGGATGCGTCCCCTCCGTCACCATCCCGACGATCAGGAATACGGCGCTGACCGCGAGCCGCGCAAGCATCTTTTTCTGTTTCTTCGTCATAGCCTTCTGCCTCGATTCTCCTGTTATTCTCTTTCACCCGCTGTCCGCGGGCCTCACTCGCTGACATGCTCCATGCCCTGGGCCAGGATCGTCTGGATATGGCCGTCGGACAGGGAATAGAACACCGTCTTGCCTTCCCTCCTGAACTTCACCAGACGCATCTGCTTTAATACCCGCAGCTGGTGGGAAATCGCGGACTGCCCCATCATCAGAAGCGACGCGATATCGCAG
>CANQGA010000084.1 GCA_947600145.1 uncultured Lachnospiraceae bacterium
TGATCACCGGGAAAATGTTCTCGCTGCTTATGGATAAGCTTCCTTTTTTCGTTGCCATGTTGCATCGCTCCTTCTTTATATTTTATTTCTTTCTTCGCCGCAGGCGGAAACTCTTTCTTTGCGGGATCCTTCCGCTCCGCGGCGCGGATATCTTTTTGCCGCGGTTCACCGGCAGGACGGCACACCGCAGTATTTCCATGCAAACAAGTGTAATACCATTTTTCGGATTTGTCAATAGATTTTTAGCACTCAATTCAAATGAGTGCTAGTAATTCTGATTAGGTTTCTCCCGGCGCGCCTCTGATCCGCGCAGGTATCTCTCCGGACGATTCGCGCAGTCCTATTTACAAACGGGAACTTCCATACTATAATAATTGCGTACGGAATCTTGGATCTTACAAGATTGTCACAAGAAAGGTGGGGAATACATATGAACGAACAAACAGTTCAGCCCAAAGACGACAATTCCATGGCGCTGGGTTCCATGGTCGTCGGCATCATCTCCATCGTCACCTCCTGCTGCTGCTGCGGCGGCATCATTCTGGGAAGTCTGGCGGTGGTTCTGGCGTGTCTGTCCAGAGTGGAAACGTATTTTGACAGGCGGGCGAAGATCGGCCTGACCTGCGGCATCATCGGTATGGTCTTAAGTGTCGTCGCAGGCGTCGTGATCCTTGTCTATCTGGCGGCGGGTTCGTCCGGACTTGCCGGATCCGGCTTCTATTACTAAGGAGGTGCACGATATGGATATCAAGCGTTCTGATCTGAAATTATATACGCGCCGCGCCCTGAAAGGCAGGTGGGGCACCGTGATCGGCGCGACGCTGGTCTGCCTGGCGATCTCTTATGTGTTTATGATCATACTTCAGTCGATCCTGTTTGCTGTGCTTGGGAACGGGATGCGGAGTCTGTTCGGGGGCTCTGTCACCATGCCGTCCCTGTCATCATCGATAAGCACGTCTTTCGTACCGCTCCTGATCGTGCTCATTGTCCTTTATTTTGTGTATCTGGTGGCAATGCTCCTTATGAGCGTCGGCTACCAGAGGCTCTATCTGGATGTAGCAACCGGCCAAGAGGCGAAGGTCACCACCCTGTTCTGGGCCTTCACCCATAAGCCCTGGAAATTCATCCTGATCTCCGTCCTGATCGCGCTTCTGGAGGGGATCACCATAGCGCCGGCCTACATCATGACCATTGCGGCCGCGGTGACAGGCGGAAGCGGCTTCGCGGCTGCCTTTCTGCTTATATATGAGATCATTTTCCTGATCGTCTACGCCTATGTGCTGCTGACCTTCAGCCAGTTCTATCTGATTCTGGTGGAAAACCCGGAGAAAGGCATTTTCGAAGCGCTGGCGGAAAGCCAGCGTCTGATGAAGGGCAACCGCGGCAGATATTTCGTGCTGTGTCTGAGTTTCTTCGGAATTTCCCTTCTGGCCGCGTTTAGCTTCGGGCTTGCCGCTCTGTGGCTGACACCGTACGTCGGATGTACCTTTGCCATGTTCTATCTGAGCCTTAAAGGCCAGATTCCGGAGAAGCTGAAGCAGAGCCCGTCCCTGACGGCGGCCGCGGATCCGTACGCATACGCCGGCCCGGCATTCTATCAGGAACAGCCGATCCTGCAGCAGGGGGCGTACCAGCAGCCGGATCAGACGCCTCCTCAGGGGAGCTATTACCAGCAGCAGGTTCAGACGCCTCCCCAGGGGAGCTATTACCAGCAGCAGGTTCAGACGCCTTCGCAGGAGAACTACTATCCCCAGCAGGTTCAGACGCCTCCCCAGGGGAGCTATTACCAGCAGCAGGATCAGCAGTCCCAGCCCGGCGATGACCAAAAACCGCAGTACCCGGAGCAGCCGCAGTAAGACCTGAACGTCCGTCATAAGACAAGAAGGAAAACGCATAGGATACACCGAGCTCATCAAAAGGTGGTCCTGTGCGTTTTGCGTATCTCGGAACTGAAACAGAAAGAAGTCATATCTGCCTGCGACTGCAGGCGTCTCGGCTTCGTGGGAGACGTGGATTTCGATATGAGCGACGGCTGCATGAAAGCCCTGATCGTCCCCGGCCCCGGCAGCTTCTGCGGCTTCCTGGGCCGGGAAAAAGAATATGTCATCCCCTACTGCGACATCTGTCAGGTCGGGGATGACATTATCTTAGTCAATGTGAAAAATAAGGATGTGGAGGCGCCGGTGCGGTGAGCGGGTCCCGCCCGCGTCCGCATCATCCGCCTTCCCCGCAGCCGCGGGTTATTCCGCCTTCTCCCGCGCTGCCATCATGGCCTTGATCTTTTCCTCCCAGGACTCCGCAAGCTCCACGCGGCAGTTCCTGAGTTCCATACCGCTCTGCCCGAAGAAGAACGTCACGAAGGACGTGTTCTGGAACATCGGCTTCAGCGGAACCTCCTGCTTCTGCCACTCTTTATCCTCGCCGGTCAGCGAGACCATTTTCACGATCTGCTTATCCTGGGAAACGGTCACCGGCACCTGGGCCAGGCTTCCCTGATCCGGCACCCGGCACTCAAATGTCATCCGGTACTGGCCCCGTTCCTTCGCCGCCAGTTCGAACATGACACGGCTGCCCTTGTCCGTCGCCATCTCTTCTACCGGAAGCGAAGCGCCCGCAGGCGGCAGCGCAACGCGGATCAGAGCGGAAACAGCTCCTTCTTCCTGGGCAGCGGCTGCGGCCAGATCCCGGTCAAGCTCGGTCTCGATGCCCTGCATGCGCATAAACGCGGGCGTCCGCATCAGGTAACGGCAGATATTGGACGCCGCCCGCAGGTATTCGCCGCGGGTGACCTTGCCGGCGGCCAGCGCCTCCGCGGAATTGTCCTTCTGGGAATTCTCCGCCGCATTATTCACCACCATGAACAGGTCGTTCTGTCCGCGGATCATGGCGGCGATATTATGAACGTCGCCAAGCCTGCCCTCATCATTGCCCTTCGACCACCAGTCGGTCATCACGATGCCGTCATAGCCCCATTCCTTCCTCAGGATCGTGGTCAGCATGTCGTAGTTGCTGGAGGACCAGAACCCGTTGATCGGATTATAGGAGGTCATGATCGAGTAGGCCCCGCCCTCGCGCACCGCGATCTCAAAGCAGCGCAGATACAGCTCCCGAAGCGCTCTCTCGGAGACAACCGCCTCCACGCGGTGACGGTTGAACTCCTGGCTGTTGCAGGCGAAATGCTTCATGGTTCCGGTAACCTGATAACGCCCCATGGCCCGCAGCTGGGCCGCCGCCATCTTGCCGGTGACCAGCGGATCCTCGGAGAAATACTCGAAATTGCGGCCGTTCAGCGGATTGCGGTGCAGATTGATGCCCGGTCCGAGAAGCGTATCGACCTTATTCTTGCGCAGCTCCAGCCCCTCCCACTCGTACAGTTCCTCGGAAAGAGCTTCGTTGAAGGAAGACGCCAGGCACGCGCCGTTGGGCATCGCGAACGCGATGCTGCCGCAGTCCATGCGGATCCCGCTGGGGCCGTCGGCACAGCAGGCCACGGGAATCCCGAATTCCTGGAGACGTTCCGTCACGCCGCCGAACGCTCCGGCTGTTCCCGGCGTTACCTTCGGGGAACACATGCCCTCGCCGCGGACCATGCAGAACAGGTCTTCATTCTCCAGCTGGGCGAGGAAGGTCTCCATGCTCACGCGGCCCGCCTTCACATCCGCCAGCTTCCAGCCCCTGTCGCCTGTGCAGGCGGGGCTTTCCGGCAGGCGCTCTTTTCTGCGCTCCGACGGTTCCACCGTGCGAAGAGGCGCCTTCTCCCAGGTTAAAATGTATTCCGGCTCCTGCGCGGCAGCGCCTGTGCCGCCTGCCGCAGGAGCGGTTTTTGCGGTACCGTTGTCAGCATCGGCAGTCTCTCCGGACACCGCCCCGCCGATCCGCGTCACCGGCTTCATCCGCTCAAACTCTGTCACCGGAGCCATAGCCTCCTCCACGGTCTCAAGAGGCACTGTCTTCTCGATCGCGATGCTTCCGGCAAGCGCCGCGCTGCGGACGTCCGTGCCCACATAGAACCCGTACTCTCCGTTCTCCAGAACATAGCTTGACTTATACCCGGACGCGCCGCTGTCGTCGTAGGACGCCGCCGCGCGCCACGAAAATTCAACCGTCACGTTCTGAGACTCCCCGGGGGCCAGAAGACCGGTCTTCGCGAAGCCGCACAGGACGCGGGCGGGCTTTCCGAGGGCTCCCTGGGGAGCGCGGACATAGACCTGCACCACTTCCTTGCCGGCATATTTCCCGGTGTTCGTCACCCGGACACGGGCGCGCAGACGGCCGAACACATTACCCGGCATGATCTCCTCGATCTTCGGGTTCTCAAGGGCAAAGCTTGTGTAGGACAGGCCGAAGCCGAAGGGATACAGCACCTTGTCCTTCGCAAACGTCTCAAAATACCGGTAACCCACATAGATATCCTCGGCGTACACATTTCTGGTGCTGTCGCCGTGATTTTTCGTGGACGGATAATCCTCAATATCCCGGGCGATGGTGTCAGCCAGCTTGCCGGACGGGGTTACCGTGCCGTCAAGCACATCCAGGACGCCGTTTCCGCCCTCCTGGCCGCCCTGCCACACATAAAGCACGGCCGCCGGACGGCATGTCTCCACCCATTTCATATCAATGATATTGCCGACATTTAAAAGGACCACTGTCCGCTCAAACACGCCGCAGACTGTCTTAAGCATCCGCTCCTCGGCCTCCGTCAGCAGGTAGCTGCCGGCCTCCGCTTTATTGTCCTGATCCTCGCCGGCCGTTCTTCCGATGATCACAATGGCCGTGTCCGATTCCCGCCGCGCAGCCCTCACAAGTTCCTCCGCGATCGGCATCTCCTCCTGATACCAGGGCTCCCCGGCCCAGCCGACGCCTTTGTCATAGGGATGATCCTTAAGCCATTCCTCATAAGCGGCCTTCACAGTCCGGTTCAGCACAAAGCTGCCGGATTCCAGCGCTTCACGGATCCCCGTCACATAGCTGGCGTTGACCAGTCCGCCGGAACCCGTGCCGCTCTTATAGTAATTAAACTGGCTTCTTCCGAACAGGGCGATCTTCTCACCCTCCGCCAGCGGCAGGACATCTCCCTCATTGCGGAGCATGACAACGCCTTCCGCTGCCGCCTCACGTGCCTTTTTCGCATACTGCCTCAAATCAAAAACTCTCTCTGCCATAGCTGATCTCCTGTCTTATGTCGGTCTGGGAAATAAGAAACAATCATTCCGCTATGGATTATACCCTGAAATGGAAGATTTTTCAAGCACAGCCTCCGAAAAAGCCCGGGATTTCCCCGCGCCGGACGGGTAACACGATTTTTCGGCCGCCCACATACTATAAAGGGTAAGGAGGTGCCATATGAAACCGAAACTGGAAGTGAAAGACTTAAGCTATTCCTACCACGAATTATCGGGCGAGACCATCGCCCTTTCCCATATATCCTTTGACGTCAGAGACGGAGAATTCTTCGCGGTCGTCGGCCCGTCCGGCTGCGGGAAATCCACGCTTCTCTCCCTGCTGTGCGGCCTTCTTGAGCCGGAGGAGGGGGAAATCCTCATCGACGGCATTCCCCGCGCCGAAAGCGGCTCCGTCATCGGATATATGCTGCAGCGGGACCATCTGCTCGAATGGCGGACCATCCTGTCCAATACCGCCCTGGGACTGGAGATCCGGGACGCCCGGCGGACACAGCGTGCGCGAAGATCAGCATGGACGCGGCGCCTGCCGGATGAAGAATCCCTCCGATCCCTGACGGCGATGCTGCGCGCGTACGGGCTGGAGTCCTTCCGCGACGCGAAACCGTCCCAGCTGTCCGGCGGCATGCGGCAGCGGGCCGCGCTGATCCGCACGATGGCCTTAAAACCGGACATCCTGCTTCTGGATGAACCGTTTTCCGCTCTCGATTATCAGACAAGACTGGAAGTCTGCGACGATATCAGTTCGATCATCCGGACGCAGAAAAAGACCGCCGTCCTGATCACCCACGATCTGTCCGAAGCCATCTCCGTGGCAGACCGGATCCTGGTGCTGAGCAGTCGGCCCGGCCGCGTAAAGGCCATCCTCACGGTCGCCTTCGGCCCGGATGCCGCCGGCCCCCTAAAGCGGCGGAACGCGCCGGAATTCTCCGCTTATTTCGATCAATTATGGAAGGAGTTGAAATGCGATGAAACATCCCAATGACAGCAATCCGAGTCCCCGGCAGCTGGCGTATCTGGCGGCCGAACGCCGCCACCGCGTTCAGGTACGGATCGTCCGCGTCATGCTTCTGGTTCTCTTTCTGGCGTTGTGGGAACTGCTTTCGGAGCTGGGCGCGATCGATTCCTTCATCTTCAGCAGCCCGGCCCGCGTTCTGACCTGCTTCCTCCAGATGGCGGCGGACGGCAGTATATTTCTGCATACCGGCGTCACGCTGCTGGAAACGCTTGTCAGCTTTCTGCTGACCGTCATCGTCGCCGTGACCGCCGCCGTCCTTCTGTGGAGCAGCCGCAGCCTGTCGGAAGTTCTGGAGCCTTATCTGGTCATGCTCAACAGTCTGCCCAAATCGGCCATGGCGCCGCTTCTCATCGTATGGCTCGGCAACAGCATGAAGACGATCATCGTGGCCGCCGTCTCGGTAGCGGTCTTCGGCTCCGTCCTGACTCTGCACACCGGCTTCATGCAGACTGATGCCGACAAGATCCGCCTGATCACGTCCCTGGGCGGATCGCGCCGCGACGTTCTGACGAAGGTGCTGATCCCCGCGTCCGTCCCGCTGATCATCAGCAACATGAAAGTCAATGTGGGACTCTGCCTCGTAGGCGTCATCATCGGGGAATTCCTTTCGGCCAGAGCCGGGCTGGGATACCTGATCATCTACGCGAGCCAGGTATTTAAAATGGATATGCTGGTCATGTCGATCGTCATTCTCTGCCTGGTGTCCACGGCGCTGTACCAGCTTATCAGCATGCTGGAGAAGCGGATACAGGGCTGACGGCAAAACTAATCCCCGATGATGAATCAGGAAATTGCCATATTTAATGTGAAAATTTTGTCAATTTGTGATATTGGAATTATCTGATTGATTTGATATACTATTCTTGATAATTACGATTTATTGCCCCGTTTTCATCAAGAGGTATCTTTATGTACAGCAGAAAGAAAATAATACCGTCCAACCGCAGCCGCATTCTGGAGTGCATTTACCGGAACGCGCCGGTCGCGCGCACGGAGATCGCGAAGATTACCGGCATCACTCCCGCGACGGTGACGAACACTGCCGCCCAGCTGATCGACGACGGTATCATCACGGAGATCGGCGAAGCGGCGCCTAAGGAAATGTCCTCGGGGCGCAAACGGATTCTGCTGGATATCGTGCCGTCCTGCTTTTACGCCATCGGAGCGGAATTTACCCGTGAAGCACTGACCGCGTGTATCTGCGACATGAAAGGGAATATCTGCTTTGAAAAGACGCTTTCCTTTCCCGACGGAATCTGCGGGCCCGTCGCGGCCCGCATCATTGATACGATCGAAGAGATCGTTAAAAACTCACGCCTTGACTGGAACCGGTTTGTCGGGATCGGGATCGCTCTGCCCGGCCAGATTGACGCGGACGGGAATCCGCTGATCGCCGGCCGGAGAATCTGGAAACAGTTCCGTCCGGGCGAGCTGTATCAGCATTTCCCCGTACCTGTCGCAATGGAAAACCACGTCAGATGCATCGCCCTCGGCGCCTATCTCTTCCTTCCGAACCGGATCCCGGACAGTTTCTCACTGTTCCATGCCGGCAGCGGCATGTTCTGCGCCACCATGCTGGACGGCGAGCTGTTTACAGGCCGGCATAACGCGGCGGGCGAGATCGGCCACACCACCGCCAGGGAACACGGCCCCCTATGCGAGTGCGGCAAACGCGGCTGTCTGCAGGTCTATTCCAGCGAACCCCACATCGTGGCGGCCGCACGGACGATATACCGGGACTCGCCCGGCACCGCGCTCCGCTCCCTGGCGGACAGAGCTGAGGACATCTCCCTGGAGCATGTGTTAACCGCCTATCAGATGGACGATCCCGCCGTGAAAGCGCTGATCAACGACGCGCTGCGCTGTCTGAGCATCTCCATCGCCAATATCATTATCATCCTGAACCCGGGCAAGATCTTCATGCACGGCCGGCTGTTCTCCCGGGAAAGCATCTGGACAGCGCTTAAGGAATACGTTGACCGCCAGCTTGCCTTTGTCGGAGAATCTTATCACGCCAGTATTGAAAGCATGCCCTGCTCCCCGTCCGACGGCGCCCGGGGCGGATGCGCTCTGGCCGTCAGCCGGTTCTTTCTGTAACTGACCCCAAACCGCGAAACAACTGAACAAGCCACGGGGGCATCTGCTGCGGTTTGCCAGACGCCCCCTTACTCATACCCATTCCCCTGTTCTGTATTTTAATTCCGCTCCCCCGCAGTCTTCTCCCTCGGCAGATACCGTTCCCGGCCTCCGCCGCCGTGCCGCCTTTCCGGCGGCCTGCGTCCAAAGCCCCTGTCGCCGGCTTCGGGTCTATCTCAAATGGTTCTTCTAATTTTAAAAATTATTTACATCATAACATATTTTACAGAATTTTACAATAATTATTTTCTATCCGCGATTTTTTTACGCTTTGCAATCACATTTTTCTTATTTACATTCTTTTAAATGTGTTTTCCGACAGTAAAAACATAGCCGCGGTATCTGTAGGTTACAGGATACCGCGGCAGGTTATTATCATCCGGCCATCACATTTGCAGTCTATTTGTCCTGAAGCGCGTCTATGGCAGCAGCCAGCTGATTGTCCTCATCAAGCTCCACTACGGCCTCAGACTTCAGCTCATCACTGAGTTCCACCACCACATCCGGCGTGACACCGACCTCATGGATACAGACGCCGCTGGGAATATAGTAGCGGGAGGTAGTCAGCTTGATGGCGGTTCCATCTCCCAGCGGGATCAGGTTCTGTACAATACCCTTGCCAAACGTCTGGGTTCCCACCACCGTAGCCGCGCCGTAATCCTGAAGCGCCCCGGTGAACAGCTCCGACGCGCTGGCAGAGTTTCCGTTAACCAGAACCGCGATGGGAACATCGATCTCATGATCGTCCTCCTTCGGATACCCCGGCATCGAATAACCGTAATCGCTCTCCACGACGATCTGCCCGTCCCTGCTGTAGAAATGCTCTCCCTTTCCATTCTTATCCTCTGTGTAGATCAGAAGGCCGTCCATTTTGTCTTCCGGCAGCACATAGGCCATCATCTCCACGGCTGTATCAAGCACCCCGCCAGGATTATCCCGCAGATCGATGACCAGTTTTTCCATTCCCTGGCCCTCCAGGTCATCGACCGCCGTTTTGAACTGTCCGGATGTCACGGCGTCGAACTGCATCACATAAATGTACCCGACCCGATCGTCCAGCATCTGGTACTCCACAGAAGGCACCTCAACCTGACGGCGCTCCACACGAAGCTCCACCTCTTCCGAGGCGTCGCCGCGAAGGACCGTAATGTTCACAAATGTGCCTGCCTCGCCGCGGATATCCTCCTTGACCAGAAGATCCAGATCCTTTCCGGTCACCGGCTCATCCTCCACCTTATAAAGGATATCGCCGGGAAGAAGCCCGGCCTCATAAGCCGGCGCGTCCTTAAATACACGGACAATGGATACGATGCCTGTCTGCACATTCTGCTGAACCATAGCGCCGATCCCGCAGTATTCCCCCTCTGTGTCCTCCATAAAGGATTGGTAATCCTCTTCATTATAGTAACCCGCGTAAGGGTCTTCCAGTCCGTACATCAATCCGACATAGATCCCGTCCTCCACTGCCTGCGGATCTTCGTCGTACAGAAAATAATTGTCCACAATGCTCTGGATGTATTCCATCTTCTCGCTTACAGCCGCCAGATCCAGCTCACCCGCATCCCCGTCTGAGGACTGGCTCCCGCCCGTCCCCGACGCCTGCAGTTCAGCCCGGTTGTCGATAACCGCGCGGCCGATCAGGAAGATCCCGGCCGATACGCCTACGACGATCAGACCCACAAAGGCCATGACCAGCGCGCCTACCAGGACGCCTTTCCAGAATTTGTTTCTCGAATCTCCATTATTTTCCATCGTTACTCTCGTCTCCTCTCGCAGCCCGGCATGTGATGCGCTGCCTGTGCCGCGTTCCCGGGATATTATAGTATCGTATCTTATATCCTATCCAGAATCTGTCAAGGTTATACGTGTCAGCCTTACACGCGCAGATGCTTCCGGATCGTAAAGAAACTGGCAAAAAATCCGATCCCCAGACCAAGCAGCATCGCCGCCGCGGCCATGTACGGGAAAATGGTCTCCAGCGGCAGGAACTGGAAGATCCCGGACAGGATCTGGAACCGGTCCTGCAGATAGCCGACCGCCTGATGGTACAGGAAAAACATGACGCACAGCGGAATAACCGCCCCCAGCAGGCCGATGATCATGCCTTCGACGACAAAAGGCGCCCTTATCATGCCGTTGGTCGCCCCGATGTAGCGCATGATCTGATTCTCATTCTTCCTGAACGCCGCCGTAACATTGATCGTATTGCTGATCAGGAAGACCGACACAGCCAGGAGCACGCCGATGATAACCACGGACAGAAGTCCGATCACCGTGTTAAAGCTCGTCAGTCCGGCCGCGGCGCTGTTGGAGTAATTCACCTTGCGCACACCGTTTAAGCCGTTTAAATATGCCACAAACTGGCTCTGCTTGGAGATGTCGTTCAGAAAGATCTGATAGGAGGAGGAACCCGCAAGCGGATTATCCTCTTCAAAGCCCTCCGCCAGATCCTCAGCGCCCTCAAAGTACCCTTCCTTCATTATCTCCCACGCGTCATCCTCGGAAGTGAATTCCATGCGGTCCACCTCCGGCCGCCTCGCGATCTCGCTTCCGATCGCCTGGATCTGCCCCACATTCAGATCCTCATCAAAGAAAACCGTGATCCCCACCGTCGTCTCCGCCAGGCGGACGACATGCTGGATATTCACCATAATACTGAAGAACATGCAAAAGAGGAAGATACACGCGGTGATCGTGGCAATGGATGCCAGCGAAAACCAGATATTCCTGCATATATTCCTCACGCCCTGCTTAACGCAGTACCAGAATGTACTAATCCTCATAGAACTCTCCGCCTTCTGTCATATCTTCCTCTTCTTCCGCCGGATCAAAGGCGGTCTCATCCCCGACCACACAGCCTCTCTCCATATAGATCACGCGCTTATGCATCTTCTCCACAATCTCATGGCTGTGGGTAACCACGATGACCGTAGTCCCCATCCCATTGATCTCTTCCAGAAGCTTCATGATCTCCATGGCGTTATGGCTGTCCAGATTGCCGGTCGGCTCATCCGCCAGCAGAACCTCCGGACGATTGATCAGCGCGCGGGCAATCGCCACACGCTGCTGCTCACCGCCGGACAGCTGATGCGGATACATCTTATATTTGGAGGAGAGTCCCACCATCTGAAGCATGGCCGGCACCGACTCCCGGATGCGTCTGTTGGATGCGCCCACAACACGCTGGGCAAACGCCACATTCTCATAGACAGTAAGGTCTTTCAGGAGGCGGAAGTCCTGAAACACGACCCCCAGCCTCCTGCGGTATTTGGGCACATAACTTCTGGGCATTTTACCCAGGTTCATATCATTGACAACGATCCGTCCGGAGGTCAGTTCCTCCTCCTTCATCAGCAGCTTAAAGATCGTGGTCTTGCCGGAGCCGTTGCGCCCCATGATAAAGACAAACTCACCGTCCTCGATGGTAATGCTGACATTGCGGAGGGCTTTGTTGCCCTCCACATACTCCTTTGTTACGTTTGAAATCTCTATCATCTGTCCGCAAGGCTCCTTAGAAATCAGAATTCTCCATATACTTCATGTACTTGACGACCATGAGGGCGATCTTGAAGGTAATGGCGTCCTCAAAGATACGGAGATCCAGCCCGGTACTCTTCTGCAGCTTGTCCAGCCGGTAAACCAGCGTATTGCGGTGGATGTACAGCTGTCTGGAGGTCTCGGAGACATTCAGGCTGTTCTCAAAAAACTTATTGATCGTGGCCAGCGTCTCATCGTCAAACTCATCCGGAGATTTCCCGTCGAAGATCTCCTTGATGAACATGCGGCACAGCGGCAGCGGCAGCTGATAGATCAGGCGGCCGATGCCCAGCTTATTGTACGCGTTCACATTCTTGTCGCTGTAGAAGATCTTTCCGACATCCAGAGCCATCTTGGCTTCCTTGTAGGAACGTGAAACTTCCTTAATGTCATTCACGACCGTACCGAACGCCACATGCACCTTGGTCATCGCCTCCGTGTTCAGCATATCCAGGATCACATTGGCCGTCTTCTCCAGATCATCGTAGCTCTCGCCGGACTTCACCTCGCGGACTACGATAATGTTCTTCTCATCCACAGCAGTGATGAAATCCTTGGTCTTCGCGGCAAACAGGCTGCGCACCGTCTCCAGCGCGTTGGCATCCTTCTCATTCTTGGTCTCAATGATATAGACGACGCGCTTCACATTGGTCTCGATGTGAAGCTTCTTCGCCCGGTTATAGATATCCACCAGAAGGAGATTATCCAGAAGGAGGTTCTTGATGAAATTATCCTTATCAAACCGTTCTTTATACGCCACAAGCAGATTCTGGACCTGGAACGCGGCCAGCTTGCCTACCATATATACGTCTTCACTGCCGCCCTTGGCAAGCAGGATATACTCAAGCTGATGCTCGTCAAACACTTTAAAGAACTGGTATCCCTGGATCACCTGGCTGTCCGCCGGAGACTCTGCGAACATGAGGATCGCCGCCTCGTCCTGCGCGGGATCAGGAAACGTCGTAGCCAGTGTCTTGCCTTCTATATCGCAGATGCAGAGATCGATCCTGGTGATCGATTTCAGTCCGTCAATGGTGGTTTGAAGTATCTGATTCGAAATCATGGTATCCTCTCTCCTTTTCGTAAATTTATCCATATACTATCTTAAAGCAAATAATCACAAAATGCAAGAACTTTCCAACCGTCATCACAAAAAAGAAAGCGCACCCCAAAGGGTACGCTTTCGATCTCTCTGAAAGATTCTGAAACTAGTTGACGATCACCAGCTCAGTGTCCTTGTCGAAGATATGAAGCTTGCTGGTATCAAGGGCAACCTTCACCTCATCGCCGACTCTGGCGGTGGTTCTCGGGTTCACGCTGGCCGTGAAGTTCGAGTCAACAACATCGAAATACAGGTTAACGATGGAGCCCAGAAGCTCGTATACACGAACGGTCGCCTTGATGACGCTCTTCGAAGCCTTCTCCAGCCACAGCTCATCATCATGCAGATCCTCGGGACGGATGCCCATGGTAACGGTCTTGCCGATGTAGCCCTTCTCCTCAAGCACTTTGGCCTTGTCAGCCGGAACTACGATCTTGTGCTCGCCGAATGTAAGGACGGTCTCGCCGCCTTCCTTGGAAGCAACAGCGTCAACCATGTTCATCTGCGGAGCGCCGATGAATCCGGCCACGAACTTGTTGC